>JAZUQN010000032.1:0-4013 GCA_045605745.1 Eubacteriales bacterium | reverse complement strand
ATCCTTCCAGACCTTCTCTCGTAATTTTAGGCGACTATGTGGCTGCACCCCGGGAGAATATCGAAAGAATTCAAGACTTTAATTTTTCTTTTAAACAAAACGAAAAATCACAGCGTTATTTCATATCCGATTTTTTCGCCGGTAAAATATGCGGTTTTACATTCCTTTATGCCACCGCAGCAAGCAAAATAATCTCTGTTTTCTGAAACATCGCTTATCTCCTCATGTGCTGCCCCAATAAAGCAGACATGATCTGTCTTTGCCCCCGAAAACAGCATTCTGGCCCGGGTATAAGGCTTATGAATATTAAAGAAAACAGTAATCTTACTTCCTTCAAAGATATAAGTTCCGTCAAACCCGATGTCTGTCGGCTCGGTGTCTTTGCCAACCAATCTGCCGCTCACCGAAACGGTTATCTTATCATCTTCATATCTTTCCTCAATTCTTTTGAAATCCTCCATAAGAATTGCAGTTCTGCCATCTTCGGTAACGATTTCGGGAACAAGGAACGGATGATACATCCAAACCGGCTCCTCTATAAATTCCTGCTCATGTGGAAAAGCAAAATAAGCATCGTTTACGGTGTTCGGCTTATCACTCATTCCAACGAAGGGCAACGAGAATGTATGCTCTCCTCGACGAAGAACATAAAGCACACGCACCTTGTCATTTTTATTCTCAAATACGGTTTTTCGAGCCTCCCATTTTTCGGGCAGGCTCACATTTTCTTTAGGAACATAATTATCAAGTCCCATAAGGGTAAATTCCTCAAGAGCCCCGATAAGAGTCATAGTAACACCAAGCTGCAATGTGAGAATAACATCCGGGCCTCTATAGCAATCGGTTTTCCTTGAGGAGGTCCATATATCAAAGAAATTATCCTCTTTTCTAAACCAGAAATTCAGAAGCCTGTCACATATGCTTATGCAATATGCAATGGCATCCTCTTTTTCCTCACCCGAAACAAGACCATTTTTTATACAAAAGATTACATCCATCAGAGTGCCCTTGTCACCATATACCGAGAGACTTCGACCATAGCTGAAACCATGACCCTTGCGATTTCTCATAGAAAAATTTATAAGAGCAGCTTCTCTTAGATTCTCGGTTATAAAAGTAGGGATCTCGTCTTTCATTCCTATTTCACAAAATGCCTTATAAACATCTGAATATGCGTGCAGACTGTATGAATCAAATCTACCCCTTGGCGGAACCTCGTCCATCCATCCGCTGTCCGAGTTGTCTTTCATTATTCCGAGAAGCTTTTCAGCGATTTTTCTTGATATCCCATCGTTTTCAAATCCTAGAAACTCTCTCTGAACTGCACAGCTAAGAGCAACATGATAATAATTTGTAGGCAAATTCATCCCATCTAGTATCTTAATTTCATCCTTATCAAAAAAATCACTGTAATCGGTTTTTTCTTCAAGAATACTGATTTTTTCTTCTGAAAGAATACAAAGCTTTTCCGCTTTCTTCAGCATTACAAGGGCTTCAAGCAGAAATTGCTTTCCCCATGTGCCAAACTGCTTTTCTTTGTCGATCAGATCAAAAAACCTGAGCAGCCTTTCACAAAGAGCCTTAGATTTTTCAGAATCCTTTTCTTTAAGATAAAGCATTACACTGCATTTTATCATAAGTCCGAGAGCAAAGCATTGCTCGTCGATCTTGAATTTAAATCCACCAAGGGTTGATTTTTCGCCCTCTTTGTCGATCTTATTTAAAATATTCTCAAGGAAAGGATAGGCAAAGCCTTCAATTTGTTCTCTTATGCTTTTCATTTTGTCCTTCCTTTCTTAACCGAGCTTGTCAAAGAGTTCCTTAACCTCTGAAAGTCCCAATGTCATTTCCTCTTCCATAAATTGCTCGCCCTCGCCCATAAATCTAAAGCCCCAGGAGCCGCCCCATGTCATAAGATATGCAAAAGAATAGCCCTCTGTTTTGAGTGTGAGCAAGTCGCGGTGTGCATTCATACTGCTGTAAAGCTCCGGGTCTGCTTTGCCATTTTCGTTTGCTGCCGCACCCGTTGCACCAAATTCTGTGATCGCACCGATTTTCTTTGATGCACTAATAAGCTCTGCGTATCCGCCTTCAATAAGCTCAAGATTTCCCTCTGTGTACCAGTCACAGCCAACAATATCACAGTATTTGTCTCCGGGATAAAGATATACCGTGCTCATTCTTGAGGACGGAGTGTCATCATAATTATCCGAACGGTTGGGGGCATAACACCAAAGGAGATTGTCTATACCGTTTTTCTCAAAATGATCGTAAAGATAGTACCAAATATTCTTTATATAAGAAGCATCGAGAGTAACGCTGTATTGCGTTGTGCAGAACCAAAACCAATTTCCGTTTGCCTCATGCAATGGACGCCAGATTGCGGGAACGCCATTTTCCTTGAGTGCAAGGAAAATTTCAACCTCTCGATTGATCTCCTCCATCCATTTTGTGTTGTATTCCGTACCTTCAGTAAGAAGATCGGTAAACGCCTTTTCAAAGCCGGCTTTTGTATAGTCATATCCGAGAACACCACGGTAAAGGTTTTCCTCATCGGGATAATTTCCGGAGGGATTCGACCAGTGTGCACTGAATTCGACAATACCACCATCCGAAACATAATCAACGATATCGCATAGAATATTACTGATCTCGTATCTCTCGTTGTGGCTTAAAATTCCCATTCCGAAAACCTGGAGATCAACACCAATAATTCCGGGCTTTTCCCCTGTTGCACCTTCAAATGCGGCAATTGCATCGGGTATGCAGGTAACACTCTGACCACGGCTCTGCTCACCTATTATAATATGCTCAGAATCGTTATAAACCTTGGTGAGAACAGCCATAAGCTCTTCTTTTGAGTATATGTTTTTCTTTTCTATACTGCCCTTAAGAGTGTTCGCTTCCGTTAGATTGCGGTCTTTTCCAAGATTTGAAAAATAATTTTCGCTGAGTGCTTCAATAGCCCCTGAAATCGATCTTGCACTACCGAAAAGATGTAGGTTTCCATCTTCAACCGAAATGCTGTAATCTTCATATTTGTATGAGCTTGCATCAAATATGATATAGTGTTCACCCTCTGTTATTTCTTTCTCAAAATCAAATTCGCTTCCAAAAATTGAAAGAAGTTCTTTTGAAAGCTGTTCGTCAGAAATAACTGTATTGTTAATTATTTTAAAGCTTTCAATCGCCGCGCCCTCAAGTGTAACTCCCTTTCCCGGATATACATGCTTATATATGTATTCTTCAGGAACATATAAGGTTTTTTCTTCTGAATCCACACATTCGCCGATAAAGAGTTCAATAGCCTTTGAAAGGGATTCCTGTGAACCGCCGGCAATTACTATCTTATTATTTTTGTGCTGTATCAAATAGTCGAAAGGGCCAAGATTTCTTTCTGCCTCTAAAGATTCTTCTCTGTTTGTTGCGCCAACAAGAATTTCGTATTGATTGTTTTTATATGCAGCTTCTGCTTTAAGAGATACTCCCGTCAGATCCTTGATTGCTGCACGAAGCGCTCTCATTTTGTCTGCAGTGGCATTGCTCTTTTGCATATCAACAAAAACATAGTTCTCAAAATTGTTCACGCGGTCGATATAAACAACGTTTTTATCCTGTATTTCTGCTTTTTCGCATGAAATAAGCCAAAATATACACATTGTTAAAACGACCAAAATTGTTTTCAATTTTTTCATAAAGCACCTCCGTTTTGTGATTTAATCATATCACGCAACAGTAAGTTATGTCAATACAGCGATTAGTTTATCGTAATTTTTGAGATGTATTGATAATGCGTGGGATATAAAAATCAGCTAAAGATTATAGAAGATCAAAATCAATTGATGTGTGAAGTTTTCTGTCATAATACGAAAGGCTATGAGATAGCAAAGAGGATAGAACAAAAAATAGCCGCAGGAAAAAAGCCCACAGCTGACGAAGTCGGCAAACTGACAGAGATATGGATCAAACGACAGGATAACCCAGAGGCAGCGAAGCTTGGACAAAAGCTTGCC
>JAZUQN010000031.1:0-51940 GCA_045605745.1 Eubacteriales bacterium | reverse complement strand
CGACATGGCTACGATCCGACTTGCTTTATCTCATCCTTATAGTCTTTGACCCATGTTGCAAATGCTGTTGCCGAGCTTGTAAAGGAAAGCTCGCACCAATCACCAGCAGCTTTGTCATCCTTAAATGTAAGGATTCCCGTTTCCTTATCGAGAGTCCAGCTATAAAGGTTATTAACGGTTTCAGAGCCTGTAACATACTGCTCGTAAACTACCTTGGTTTCGGTGTATCCATAGGAATCGAAAGCTTCCTTAACGGTTTTGTTTGGACAGTATATTGTGAGACCTGCCTGATCCGGGAAAGAGGTTGCATTTGCCATTGCGGCAGTGAAGCTTGTTGATTCAATGGTGACAGTTTGTAGATTTGTGCATCCTACAAAGGCATTTTTGCCAATGGATGTAACAGATGCGGGAATTGTGATCTCCCGTAGTGCGCTGCAGCCGTTAAATGTATTTTCAGCGATTGCTGTAGCATTACCAAATATAACCTCGGTAAGTGATGTGCAGTCAAGGAAGGTATCTCCGGCAAGCTTAAGATCTTGTGGGGTATTGCCGCCATCGCTGAAAGCATTGAGTCCTGTATAATCAACGCTTGTGATAGCTTTGCATCCCTTAAACATAGGTGCGGCACTGCCTCCCCACAGATTTTCCATATCGAAGCCTTCAAGCTTTATCTTACCCGTCTCAAATGTATCAGAGCTACCGAGAGTGGTCAGATTTTTGCAATTTTCAAATACTGCGTGGCTGTTAAGAAGCCATCTTGTTGTGTCAATTTTAACAGTTTTGAGATTTGTGAGTCCTGCAAAGGGAGATGTGACTCCATTGGAGGCTTTATCTATTGAGAATTTACTGAACGAAGGAATAACGATATGCTGTATTTCATCCTTCCAGTCAACTACCCATTCATTGAATGCGGTGGAGGATTTTGAGAAAGCAAGCTCATTATATCCGCTGCGGTTGTTTACAAATGTAAGAATACCGCTTTCGGTGTTAAGAGTCCAGCTATATTCATTCTGATATACTGTATTTTCTCCGCCCGCAATGGTATCAATTTTACCAATTGTGAACTTATAGCTTGAGTCACGGGTGTCATTTGTCTCTATGCTACTAAGCCATTCACTGGCAGATGTTTTGCCGTCAACCGCAAAATTAACTGTTGTGGATGAGGTGAACCATTTTACGGGAGCAAAATCAGCCTCACCGATGCGAACCTTGACAGTGAGCCCTGCAGAGCAGTCTTTAAATATGTCAGTTCCAAGAGCTGTCACAGTTTTAAGGTTTATTTCGCCCTCGGTGTTGCTGTCGTGGTTGCATACGGTATATAGAGCGCTGTCACCCGCAAAAATACCATTTGCACCCAGATCTGTAAGAGTCTTGGGGATAATTATCTTTTTACATACGGGAAGGTCTGCGAAAACATAATCAGAAACGCTGACAATGCCGCTTGATTCTGCGATGCTTACGCTCTTTATGCTGTTCTTATAAGCATTCCAAGGAATATCGGAGAAATTATCCTCTGTTATAACGGTATCAAAATTAAGAGTGCCGTCGCCCTCTCCCGAAATGCTGAGAACGCCGTTTTCGCGGAGGGACCAGTTGTATTCGCCGTTTGCTGTCTTTCCGCTGCCAACCTCGGGTGAAGCATAGTTAACGGGAGTATCGCCCATATTGAATACAAGCGTGCCACCGTTTACTATATCAGAATGTCTGATCATTGTGTCGTTAAGCACCTCTCCGTTAAGAGTTACCGACTGGATGTACTTGTTTTCATCCGAGAGATTGTTTGCCTTAACTACGAAGGTGTTACCGTTGTCGAGATTGAATGTGGTCTGCTCATATTTAGGGCTGGTGAGCCAATAAATATCCTGACCGGCATTGGGGAAAAAGCCTACGTTGGCAAATATATACCATGCGCAGCTTGCGCCCGAGTCCTCACAGCCGGGAGTGCCGTTTATAGTATATTTTTTGATAAGCTGTTCTACATAATCGGTGGTGTGCCAAGGCTCGCTTGTATAGTTGAACAGGAATGCTTGAATATAACCCGGCTGGTTGCCTATATGGATATATCCATTATCTATACCAACCTGGAGTCTCTCAATAAATTCCTTTTCGCCGCCCATTTTTTCAATGAGTGTTTCCATATCGTGAGGAACGAAGAAGGAATATTCATAAGGAGTACCCTCATAGAAATACGGCTTCCATGAACCAACTCTGTAGGTAGCACTTGTAAGATTGCTGTTAGGCTCAACAAAGGTGCCGTTTGAATTTTTAGGCCAGATAAAGCCTGTAAATCCGGCTCCCTCAGCATCCTCGTTCCAGATATTGAGCCAGGATGCGCTGCGCGCCATAAGCTTATTATAAAGCTCCATGTCGCCCTCGCCATATGCGATCTGCGCAAGACAGTAGTCATTATAGCAATATTCAAGCTGGGTGTTGCAGTTCATCATAGGATATTGATCTGCGGGGATAAAGCCCAGATCCTTATATGTTGAACTGGCTGAGCCAGTACTTTGACCCGAAGTTCCGCGGTCAACACGCATCATATTTGCTTCAAATTCCACAAGCTCATATACTGCATCCATCATATCCTCGGGGATAAGTCCCTTAACATATGCTTCAGCAATAACATTGTCGATATTATCACCGCCCTGGTTTGTGCCCGAGCGCTCAAAGCCTGTGAAAATATCCTTAACTGCCTTAACGGTATCTGCGCTGCCCTCTTCCTTGTCCGCAAAACGGACAAGATAGCTTTCAACCTGATCCGTAACAAGCTGAGGATTTGTGAGTGTAAGAAGTGGGAAAAGGGTTCGGAAGGTGTCCCAGGTTGCAACGTGGTCGTCGAGCATCATTCCGTCGCCGTATTCAGTAAGCTCGCCTGTACGGTAACGGGGCTGAAGGAATGTGTCATAAAGGTTGGAATAGAACATTATCTTCTGATCCTCGGTAAGACCGCTGACCTCCATAACATCAAGCTTATCATTCCAGATAGTATTGTTGTCATTTTTAACCTTGTCATAATCCCAAGCGGGGATCTCAGCTTCAAGAGAAGCCTTTGCCTTTGCAACATCCTTAAAGGAAACTGCAATCTTCATCCTAACGGTTGTCTCGGCATTCTCAGCAAGGTCAAATTTAAGATATGCTCCTGTACCCTTAAAGTCTGGGTCAACAACAGCGGTTGTATCAGTGTCAATAGAGGTTGCTCCGTCAACGATGGCACCCTGCTTGTAAACACCAATGGTTTTATTTGCAAGAGAAGCGGAATCGATAATAGCATAGAAATAGTAATAACGGTCAGAACTGCCGTGCGCACCGTACTTTGCACCGCCGTAAAGAACGGTATTTCCATCTGCGTCCTGCTCAATTTTTATATCTACATCCTTTGCTTCCTTGTTATAAACGCCGCCGTTTGCCTCGTTATAAACCGGAACGTGGTGGATCATATCAAGAAGGATACTTCCGTCATCTGTTCCTTGAGGATATGTAAACTTATAGATTACAGCATTTTCTGTAGGCGTAAGCGCACAGTCGATATCGTACTTTGCAAGTGTTACGCTATATTCGGTTGCTGTTGGGTTTTCGTTTGCCACATTCGAGTCGTGGCTGTCAAGTGCTACTGACAAGCCTACCTGGGGAGAAATGAGGAACTGTCCGAAGCGTCCCTCGCCCGACTGAATGTGGAGCTGTGAGAAGCCTCTTATAGGCTTGTTGGGATAATAACCTGTGTAGTTATTTGTGGGGTATGTGTCAGGACCCGGATGAACAGAGCCGTTTGGTCTTGAGGGACCGATGAGGCACTCACTGTTTGTGCCTGTTCCGTAGCTCATGTTGACATATTTTGTCAGATCCTCGTCTGTTGTAGCCGCTGCATAATTTGCATCGGATACATAAGACTCTGCAGTGTCTTTGGCAAATGCTACGGGAATGCTTATTGTTCCCATAACCATGATAATTGCCAAGAGAAGACTTAAAAAGCGTTTTTTCATGTTTGTTTACCTCTTCCTTTATATAAAATTTTATTTTGTGTAATCGGTTTTTTCACTGCCCATATTAAGCACAAGCTCGCCGCCGCAAATGATCTCGCTGTGCTTTATCACAGTGCGGTTAAGACGCTTGCCGTTAAGAGTTGCAGACTGAATATACTTGTTTTCCTCGGAGAAGTTTTCTGCTCTGATAACAAATTGCTTTCCGTTTTCAAAACTTATGACACTGTTTTCATAGCTTGGACTTGTGATATAGTAAAAATCTTGACCTCCGTTTGGAACGATTCCAAGTGTGAGAAATACATAATAGGAAGCAAAGCAACCGGAATCCTCGCAGCCCGGTGTTCCGTTGGGCTTGTATTTTGCAAGCTGTTTTTTGACCATATCTGCCGTTCGCCAAGGCTGATTTGTGTGGTTTGGAAGGAGAGGCTGCAGCATTCCCGGCTGATTTCCACCGTTTATGCAGCCGTTGTCCATTCCATATTCTATTCTGTCGCAGAAAAGCTTATCTCCGCCCATTCTTTCAACAATTTCTTCAACCGCATGGGGCACCATAAAAGAATATTCATATGCATATCCTTCGTAGAAATACGGTTTCCAAGAACCGATAAAGGTTTTTGGATCGGGGATGATAGAATTAGGCTCGAGCCAACTTCCATCAAGAGCCTTTGGCCAAATGAACCCCTGGAAGCCTGCACACTCCATATCCGGATTCCAGATGTTTTTCCAGTTTTCACTGCGCTTTATCCATTTTTCATAGTTTTCTCTGTCGCCCATGCCCAGAGCCATCTGAGCTGCAAGATAGTCATTATAGCAATATTCAAGCTGCTTTGAACAGCACATAACATTTCTTTCCTCATCATCTGCGGGGATAAAGCCTATATCGCGGTATGTTGATGACACGCCCATCTCGGGGAACCATGAATTCTGATCGTCTCGCCAATTTTCCGCATCGTGCTTTATTATTTCGTATGCACCCTCCCAGTCGATGCCGGGAATCTTTTTGAGATAGGCTTCAACGATGATATTATCTGTATTGTCTCCGCCTTGGTTTCTTCTTCTTTCCTTGCCACCGGCATATATATCTCTGATGAAGCCGTTTATCTTGAATCTGGTTATAAAGCTGTTTACTGTCTTTTTAACAAATTCCGGATCTGTTAGGGTGTAAAGAGGGTAAAGAGTTCTGAATGTGTCCCAGATAGCAATATGGTCGTCTACCATCTCTGCGTTCTCCGGATATTCGTTGAAATCTCCGGTGCGATCGCGCGGCAGCTTGTTGCAGATGTAAAGACAGCTATAGAAGCGTCTTTTTTGTTCGGGCGTTGCACTTTCGGCAATTGTGATCTTGCCAAGCTCTTTTTCCCAGATCTCCGAGGTTTCTTCTTTTATTTTATCATAATCCCAATGGGGTATCTCACTATCGAGCCACGCTTTTGCCTTTTCGATGTCCTTAAACGAAATTCCTACTTTTATGTATATTTCTTCTTTTTCTTCGGTTTCAAACTGTAAAAAAGCACCCATGCCGCTATCTCTTGTCTCTTCTGTGACATCAATTGGACCAAGTTCTTTTTTGTCTGTTTTTTCATGACCGATAAATGTGCCGGACTTTGCAATCTTTTTATTTATCTCAGCGTAAAAATGCGCATTATATCTTGCACCTGTAAAGAAACCTTCACCGAAGATGATGGTATTTCCCCGTTCATTTTCCGAAATTTTAACCTCAACTTGTTCGGCAAGTGCTTTATGAATTTGGTGAAAGGTGGATATGTCGATGACAAGGCTTGCTTCTTTTGATTTTGGATATACGAATTTATAGAAAACGCAATGATCTGTAAGCGTCATTGAACAATCGATCCCATATCTTGTGAGCGTGACGTTATATTCGGAAGGCAGGGGATTTTCATTTGCTTTTTCTGAATCGTGGCTGTTTAGAGCCGTTGCAAGACCTATCTGAGGTGAAAAAAGAAAATTACCATATTTTGCTTCACCTGCATTAACGTGTACATGAGAAAAGCCGCGTATAGGCTTATCTGCAAGATAACCTGTTGAATAGCTTGCGGGAAAGGTATCGGGGCCGGGTGAAACCGATGAGTGAGGACGTGATGGGCCAATGGTACAAAGGCTTCTTGCATCTGTAGCAAATGTCATATCTACGAACTTTATCGGTTTTTCTTTGCTTTCCATAAGAATTTCTCCTTTTGGTAGAGTTGCACAAAATTAGCCTGTAATAAACGGTTTTGCAAGTTAATTTTATCACAATTGTTTGCTAAAATCTTGCATTATTTCGTCATAACCTTATTATATTTTGATGTTTTATATTGACATGGATATAACAATATGTTAAAATTGATGTATAGTCGATTTGCTGATTTTACAAATGCTTATCGTGATCCGGCAAAGCATCGAAAATAAACAGATTGAGGTGATTTCGTGCCTGAGATATATAGATTGCCAAAAGAGATAATCGAAAATAAACACATAAGGATAATCATTAACAAACCCGCGAATACAACACCGCTTCATATGCATGACTATTTTGAGATAGAGCTTGTTATCTCGGGAAAATGCAAACAGCTTCTTAACGGAACGGTTTATGACATTGGAAAGGGAAGTCTTTATCTGTTATCGCCTGTGGACTTTCACCAGATGTTTGATTTTGAAAGTACGCTAACAGCTATAAATATCTGCTTTGATAACTATTTTTATAGCTCGGATATCGTGCAAAAATTTATGAATAAAACTGGCAATATTGTTCTATGCATGAATGCAGAGGAAATGAAGGTTGCAAATGACATAATAAATCAGCTGAGGGAAAGCTGTGAGCCAAATGACAGATATACCGAAAGATATACAAAAAATATTCTTGAGTGTTTTTTGATATTTATTTTAAGACTTGCAGAGAAAAACAGTATTCCTGCTTTTTCTTCAGAGCTTGACCCTATCCAAAAGGGAATGCAGCATCTTTTTCTGCATTACAGGGAGAACCCTACAATTGAGGAAATGGCAAAAAAATGCGGTTATTCCTCGGGACATTTTTGCAGGCAGTTTAAAGCTTTAACGGGCAGGACATATATCGATTTTCTTAATTCTCTGAAGATTAATTATTCAAAAATACTGCTCCTCACAAGCAAAACTGCAATTATAGAGGTTGCCGATATTTGCGGATTTAATTCGGTATCTAATTTTAACCGAGTTTTTAAGGCTGAGGTTGGGGTATCCCCCTCAGAGTTTATAAAGCAATATTCGAAGGCGTAGACTATTTGATATTGCTTTATTGATTATTGACAAAGAGATAATAATGCGGATAAAACTCAAAGAGGCTGAAAGAAATTCAGCCTCTTTTTTGCGGATGTTTCCCTTGCAAACAGTAGTTTATCGTGGAGCTGCCTTTTCACAAAAAATAGCACACTGCGAAAATTTTGCTTAGCAATCGCTTATCACAGACGAGAGCAGTGTGCGGTATGATACACCCTTATTGCGCCGGTGCTTTTTGGCGCAAAAAGGAAGAACAGAGTGATGCACAGCTCCCTTAGAAAATGCAGCATTGCATTTTCAGAGGAGCGTTGGTAGCGCAAGGAAAGGTGTTCTTAGAGAGAAAAGTAGTTTCCCTCTAAGTGTCTTTTGCTTACTTTGGGGCATGCCAAAGGAAGTGCCATGCGGCATGAGCAAAAAAGAAGAAACGATGCTTATCTGATAAATTGAGCAGTTATTTCTTTAACACTGTATATTAAACACTTTACAATTCTTATAATCCTAATTTATTAATTTATATATAAGTAAATCTAAGATAATAAAGTAATTCTTATCATTTAAAATAACCAAAGAGATTAGTTTTCTCTCCGGTTGCTCATGCCGCATGGCAGTGTCTTTGGTATGCGCCAAAGACACGAAAGCGCACTTAGAGGGAAACTGCGTTTCCCTCTAAGGACTCCCTTCCTTAGTCAGACCGACGCTCCCACGAAAATGCAATTCTGCATTTTCTTATGTCGCTGTCAGCCATTCTATTTTCCTTATTGCGCCATGGACGACCGGCGCAATAAGGGTGTATCATACCGCACACTGCTCTCGTCTGTGATAACCGATTGTCACACAGAAAACTCGCAGTGTGCTCTTGTTTGTGAAAAGGCAGCTCCACGATAAAAAATTTATCTGTTAACGTCAAAATAGGCTGAGCACAAATGTGCCCAGCCTAAAATATTAACCGGTTTTATTTTAGCGAATCAAAAATCTCTTTCATTTCCGAAAGGTCTATTATATATCCACTGTTCATAAATTGCTCTGCACGCATCATACTGCCAATTGTGTCTCGCCCCGTCCATGTAAGCAGGTATGCCATCTTATAACCATTCTCATTAACCATTCTCAGCATTATATCTTCAAGGAGATTCATAGCCGAGAAAACACGCTCTTGGTATCTGGCCTCATCTGCTTCAAGGTTGTCCGAAAGACCAAATTCACCCATGTTTGTGATCTTTCCTGTTTCCATAAGCTTTTTATAGGACATTCCCGAACCTTCTATCTCATAATTGCCCTTTGTATACCAGTCAAGGCTCACAAGATCGCAATAATCATCGCCAACGTAGCAATACATAACATCCTGATAATTTCCGTTTGAAATATTTGGGCCATACTCCCAAAGCAGATTGTCAAGACCAAGCTCATTTGTGTAATAATCGTGAACATATCTCCACATATTCACAAAATATTTTGCATCAAGAACATAGTCTCCCTGTTCTATGCAGAACCAGAAAAATGAGCCATTCATTTCGTGCATAGGACGCCAAATAACGGGCACACCGTTGTCACGCAGAGCCTGCAAAAACATTCCGTCAACAGTTATCTGCTCCTTAAATTCTGCATTTAGTGCTGTACCCTCGGTGAGAAGCTCAACCCATTTATCCTCTTTGCCAAGAAGCTGACGGCAATCTGCCCAATCATATTTATAATTGCCGGTTGGGTTGCGCCAATGAGAGCTAAAAGTGATAATTCCACCCCTTGAAGCGAAGTCAACATATTCGCAAATCGCCTTGCTCCACTGAGATTTATCTATATCTCGCAGATCGAGTCCGTAACAACCAAGATCGTTTCCGAGAAGCGCAGGATATTTGCCCGAATATTTGCGAAATCTTTCCATAGTATCAAATGCTGTTGTCAGTTTATTTGCTTCTTCTCCAACAATAAATTTTTCATTATCGTTATAGACAAGCTCAAGGGCTTTGTAAAGCTGATCCTTTGTGTAGATATCCTTGGTGTCGGTGACAACATGAACATTGTCGGCACTCGTCAGGTTATATGTTCTGCTTTTTGCTGAAATATCGGAAAGAAAGCTGGTCATAAAATGCTCTCTTGCGTGCTTTGCAGTGAAATAACTGCCACGAACTATGAGATTTCCATCCTCTATCTTTATGTCATATTCATAAGCCTTAAATGATGTATCATCAAGAATTATATAGTGCTCTCCCTCAACCATTTTCTCGGCAGTTTTCATATCTGCACCAACGACCTCTGCCGAGAACCAATCAAACATCTCTCTACCGTTTGTCAGCGAGCCTGCATTATAGAATTTAAATTCGGAAGCAGGGATACCGTCAATGGTTAAATTTTCAAACATATATTCATCAGAAATGCGATAGCCATCCTTTGGAATCGAAAGGCTTTTGCCATCCAATGAGAGGCAGTTGTCGCTTAAATACTGCATGGCCTTAAATATTGACTTTGAGCTTCCGCCAACAACAACTATTTTGTCACCAACCAACGAAACAAGGTAGTCATTTATGCGGATATCTTTAAGTGCCTCAGAGCTCTCGAACCTGCCTGTGTCACCGATGAGTATCTCTTTTTTCTGCTCTGTCATCCCATCTGCTTGCCAACTGTCGTAAATAGGAATTTCTATTCCGCTTCTTAAAAGAACACTCTCCTGAAAATTTGTAGCATTAACATTTTTTCCACCACGAATGATAACATATCCGTCAAGCGATATCGTCAGTTTTTCAAGCTCTGTGATGCCCTCGGGTTCCTTTATTTCGGTTTCGATGTCCTTTTTTGATGTTTGAGCATCTGTAACAACGGGGGCGTTTGTGCTCTCATCACTGTTGGCTGTTTTGTTATCTTTTTTGCAGGATACCGCCAAAGCAATTACAAGAGCTATCAAGAAAATCGAAAAAATCTTTTTCATATAACTCCTTAAAAATATTATAAGTTTATTTATGACCTGTATTCTCAAAAAATGTTTCTTCTATCATAGCGCAAAGTGCGTGGTAAATCGGCAGGTGCTTTTCCTGTATCTTGTAGGTCTCAAGCTCAGGTGCTTTTATTGTTATATCACAAAGCTCCGAAAGCTTGCTTTCCTTTTTTCCCGTCATTGCAACTGTATGAATCCCCATAGCTTTTGCAAGCGTTGCCGCATAGACGCAGTTTTCCGAATTGCCGGAGGTTGAAATAACCATAAGCGTGTCGCCGGACTTTCCAAGTCCAAGGAGCTGCTGTGCAAAGGTCATTTTAGGCTCGGTGTCATTTAAAAATGCTGTTGTCAGTGCACTGTGACCGCAAAGCGAAATTGCAGGAAGCGCCCCCTCAAGAGTATTTGAAAGGGCTCTGCCGGCCTCGCCCAGAGAGTAAAGCTTTTCCGAAAGCTCGGGAGATATTTTCCTTTTGAATTTAAAGCTTTTGAGAAGCTCACCAACAATATGCTCGCTGTCTGAGCAGCTTCCACCGTTTCCACTTATGAAAAGAGTTCCTCCCTTTTCATAGGTGGCGCAGATCATATTGTAAGCTTTGAGAATAGAATCACGGCAAGCATCAAGCTCCGGATATCTCCTGAAAAGCTCCTCAAAAATAAGTTTTACAGAATCCTTCATGTTGAGCTCCTATCAAAATTCATCAAAAGCTTCCTTGTTCTGGCTAAAATCATCTCTCCTCTGAGAGATGAGCCATTCAACAACATTAGTCTCTTCATATGCATTCACCCAGCTGTCGTGTTCAACACCATGAAAAATAGTCAGCTTTGCTTTTCCGCCCTTAGCATTAACACTGTCAACCATTTCAAGGGAATTTTTAGGCGGAACCACATTATCGGCATCTCCGTGAAATGCCCAAATTGGCATATTCTTTAGATTTTCACATCTCCAAGAAAGACCACCACCACATACAGGCGCTATTGCGCTAAAGAAATTAGAAAATGTCAATCCCATTTCCCAGGTTCCAAAGCCGCCCATGCTGATTCCTGTTATGCTTATTCTGCTCATATCTGCATTATATTCTGCGGCAACCTTATCTATAAGAGCTTTAAGCTCAAAGACAATGTTGTTCCAAACGATCCTTCCGGGGCACTGAGGACAGAGAAGAATAGCAGGATATTCCTTGCCCTCGGAGGCGTATTTCGGCAGAGCGTTCTTCTTTATTTTTTCAAGCTGATCCTTGCCATTGCCTCGCTCACCTGCACCATGAAGGAAAACCACCATAGGATATTTCTTTTCCGCAGAATAGTCCTTTGGAAGAAATACGTAATATCCGATATCAAACTGCCCATTTGGGGCATTAAAAAGATTTTTTTCCATTTTATAAGCTCCTTTTAAATATTTATTATTTATCTTTTGCCGCAAGGGTTGCAAGAGAAAGTGCGGCATAGTCTCCTATGTTTTCGCCAAGTCCTGCAGGAGCAATTCTGCAGACCTTCTTTGCATAAGACAGGCATTCGTTTTTCATAACCTTTTCCATAGAAGGAACAAGAAGATGATGGCTTCTCATAAACACCCCACCGAGAATGATCATCTCAGGATTGAGAATGTCAACAAGAATGCTAAGAGTCTGCCCCAGCTTTTCTCCGCATTTGCGATAAACCTCAAGACAAAGCTCGTCCTTTTCACTTTCAGCCAGCTCTGCAATAAGTTTTGCATCAATTTTGTCCATAGAACCGGCAACCTTTAGAAGCTTTGGCTTTTCACCTCGTGCAAGTGCTTCTGTTACCGCAATTCTTCCAAGCTGTGCAATGCCGCCGCCACTGCAATATCCCTCGCAGGAGCCAAACTTTCCATAGCCGATCGGACCTCCCTCTGTCAGGCGCACATGACCGATCTCGCCTGCCATATCGTTTGTTCCGCTATAGAGCCTTCCGTCAAGAATAAGGCCTGCGCCAAGACCTGTTCCAAATGTGAGAAATACCACATTTCCAAGGCCCTTTCCGGCGCCAAAAAGCCATTCTGCAACAGCACAGGCGTTGGCATCATTCTGAAGCTTTGTTGTTATTCCCGTATTTTTCTCGAAAAACTCGGTTATATGAACCTCATCCCACCCCGGAAGATTTGGGGGAGACATTATTATTCCCCTTTTTGCGTCAAGAGGTCCGCCACAGCTGATTCCAATGCCTGAAACATCCGAAAAGCCCAGACCATGTGATGTGAGAAGCCTCTTGCTCTCCAAAAGAAACATATCAAGAACCTCACCGGGTGTCTTATCTGCGGTGAGAAATTTTACCTTGTCGCATATCGAAAAATCCTTTTCAATCTCGCAACCAAGGCTGACAGCACATTTTGTGCCGCCGATATCAATGCCTAAGTAGTACATTATCTATTTCCTTTTAATTTCCTTTTAATTTCGGATTATTTTGTGAAAACATAAGGCAGCTCTTCGCTCCTTCTCTTGTGAGCATCGCCAAAACCCTCAAATTCTTCAAAGAAGCCCGCCTTTTTCATGCACTTAACATAATAATCATAATCGATATCAATGATATTCGTGAAATAATGATTCTTATATTTAACTCCGTCAAGCTCCCATTCAATAAGATAGAAGCGTTTTTCGCCCTCGATCATATCCTTGTTCCAAACCGGAGTTACAACATCTGCCTTGGCGGTTATTGTGCTATCGATAAGTACATCATCGTTTGTTAAGTCTGTAACTTTGAAGCTGACCCTTTTATCCTCCTGCAGATCATTTACAACCCTTAGCGGCAGAACTCCGTTTTGAGGCTCTACAAAAATAAAGCACAGGGATTGCTGAGAACGCTTGATATAGTGGTATGCCAGCTTTTTGTAGCCATAATAGTCCACAACAGCATCGGATATCTGAGGCCAACCGTCGATGAGATTCCACCAAATGATGCCCGTCCTTCTCCATTTTGAAGCACGGAAGCGCTCGATAAAGAACTTCTTTGCCTCTGCCTGCGAGATCTGACTTTGATAGGCAAAGGTAAACAGATCAACCGGTTGCTCACCGAAAAGGGTTATGACCTGGTTTGCCATAAGAGGGATGCGATATCTCTCGCCTGAGCTTCCGTCATTTGTGACGCAAGCAGCGTGTGTGAGCCAATCGGGCTTGGCAAGATTTTTGTTTCTATCCCAAAGAACGCCTCTCTCCGGCTTTTTATCATCAGTCCAGGGCCAGAGCTGATCGGGGGAAATAAACCGTGCAAGAGCATCGGGAGAATTACAGCCGTGATATCCTGTTTCTGAAGCAAAGTGACATACATTCGTGCTATAAAATTTGCCCTTGAAATAGTCACGGGGGCCCCAAAGATGGTTTTCCGAGGCATAATATCTTCTTTCCGAAGCAACTATTTCATCCGAAAGATAAGGAGAAGATGCAAGATAGGGTCTTGTTTGGTCGGCAACACGAAGTGCCGCAGGAAGAACCACTCTTGTATTTGCGTTTTGGGAAGGAAGTGCATAGGGAAGCCTTGCACTCCAGAAATAAGCCTCATCGCATTCGTTATCCCCTGCCCAAAGAACTATTGAAGGGTGGCAGCGAAGTCGCTTGACTGCGGCGATGGCTTCTATATAGAGGCGGCTTTTAAAATCTTCGTCCTGGGGATAGAGGGCACATCCCATAATGAAATCCTGCCATATCATAATTCCGTGCTCATCGCAGTAATCATACAGGATATCATCCTCATAAACATTTCCGCCCCAAATTCTTATGATATTGCATCCCGTGTCGCTGAGCATTGGCAAAATCCTTGGAAGTCGGTCGCGGTCAAAGGAGTGTATGGCATCAACAGGAACCCAGTTAGTTCCCATAGCAAAAATCTTCTTTCCGTTTATGCGGAAAACAAATTCGCCTCTGCCACTATCGTCTGTCATATCGGTTCTGTCAAGCTCAGCCATGCGGATACCGATTTTTGTGCTGTAATCTGCAACAACCTTACCCATATGCAAAAGCTCTGTCTTAAATTTATAAACATTTGGCTCTCCATAATTATGGGGCCACCAAAGCTTAATGTTTTCAACATTGAAAAGAAATGTCTCGGCAGTGTGCCACAGCCTTTGAACATTATGCTCGATAACGCTGTCACCGCAAACTCCCGTTAATCTGACCGAGTATTCCTTTGGGTCATCTTCTCCCAAATGACAATTAAAATTAACGGCAAGAGAGGCAGAGTTTTTTTTCGGATCAACCTTTACAGCATAGATATAAACGTCATCAATACGATCTTCGCCGAGCTGCGTAAGCGTCACTGATTTCCATATTCCGCCTGAAACTATCCTTGGCATAATATCCCAACCAAACATATGTGGAGCCTTGCGCAGTGCGATTCCACAGGAGTGATGTGCACCCACCCTTGTTCCGGGATCGATAGGATATTTTCTTGCCGCAATGCAGGCAGGAATAATATGCACTATAAGCTCATTTTCTCCCTCTCTTATTTTATCCGCAACATGGAAGGAATGGGAGATGAGCATATTTTCGGTTTCACCTATCTTTTCTCCGTTGAGAAAAATCTCAGATGCAGTGTCAATTCCGTAAAAATTAAGAACAATCTCCTCAGATATCTTTTTTTCGATATTAAACGTTCTGTAATAGAACATATGCAGCTTTTCAAGGCGCTGATATTCTATAGAATTCGAGCCATAGTAAGGGTCATCAATAACTCCGGCACGAAAAAGATCTCTTTCAAGATTTCCGGGGACAATTGCAGGAACAGTATCATATCCAATCTTTTTTATGTCCTCTATGGTATTAATAATCGGTTTCTCTGTTTTGAATTTTTTATTTTCCACATAGCTAAGAGACCAATTGCCGTCCAGTACAAATTTTCCGTTCATAAATTTTCTCCCTTCTGGCGATTTGTTATATTTATATTATACAGCTCATACCGTGTAATTGCAAGAAGCTATTAACGGAATTGATATAAAAAATCACGGTTGTTTTGTTGACAAATTGGAAAAATCTATGTATAATAGGCATAAAAAGAAATCATGCAAAGGAAGGTGAATTGTTTTGCCAAGAGAAAATAAGCTGTTTCTTTATCAAACCGAGGACCGCAAATACACCGAAAATGCTACATATTTCAAAATCCAGGAAAGAAACTACAAATATGATCCCCTTCTTGTAAATGCATTTCATTGGCACGATTATTTTGAAATGGAATTCTTCTGTGAAGGCGAGGGCGTTCATATACTAAACGGTGAATCATTAGATGTTCGCCGAGGCTCGATCCATTTGCTGACGCCTTCAGATTTTCATACCCTATACCGAAAGGATGAATATGGGGATATGAAATATTATAATGTTAATTTCAACGAATATGCCATATCCTCTGAAATGATAAGGCTTTTGGGAGAATACAATGCGCCCATGTCCGTTATTGTTTCGGGAGAGGACTATGATGTTTTATACGGAGAGTTTAAAGCACTGACAGAAGAATATAATACGGACAAGCCCCTTAGAGAAATGATGATTCGTGCTCACTTTGAAAAAATATTTATAATTTTTTGGAGAGCACTTACAAAAAATTCCACACGATATGTGCGGCAAACTCCCCAAAAGGACAGTAATGTGCGCTATATAGTCAGTTATCTTCGTATACATTTCAGAGAATCTGTAAGCCTTGCAAAGCTTGCTGAGGAGGTACACCTTACCCCGAACTATATTGGTGAGCTGTTTAGGCGAGAAACTGGGATGCCCTTCACTGACTATGTCCAGCGGCTAAGGCTTAATTATGCTACTAATCTGCTGGTGAGCTCTGATCTTTCGATAGCTGATATCAGTGCCCAATCAGGTTTTCATTCTGTTTCATATTTCATAAGAGTGTTTAGAATTGCCAACGGAAAAACACCGCTTGAATATAGAAGCAGTGCCATACATCAGAAATAATTTTTAGGAGAAACAATATGAAAAATTTAAAAAACAGTGTAGCTCTGCTTCTGCTTTGCATAGCAATTGCCATTTCCTCTTGTACAAAGGCTCCCGATAATACAAACGAGGCATCTCAGATTTATAAAAACGGAGAAAGTGTTGTTTTAGCTGACAGCGAGGGCTGTGAATATACAATTGTCAGATCCGACACCTGTGACAAATCCATCAAGGATGTTGCCTCAAAGCTTTGCAAGGAGATCAAAAAGGCAACGGGTAATCTCCCAAAAATCAAAACTGATTACGGAACAAAAATAGACCTTGAGATACTAATTGGAAACACCAATCGTCAAAACAGCAAGGATGCCGCATCAGGCCTTTCGGAAAAAGACTTTAATATAAGCTTTGACGGAGCAAAGGTTGCAATTGTTGGCGGATCTGATGCTTCAACAGTGGAGGCTGTTGATTATTTTATTGAGAATTATATTAAGGAAGGTTCCTTAACCCTCATCTGCGGCGAAAGCTACACTTATACATATGTTGCACCCAAAATAATGGTAGGCGATGCAGACCTTTCGGAGTTTAAAATCTATTCTGACGGTGTGCCCAATGCTCTCGTGGAGAGAATAAGTAATGCAATATTTGCTTCAATCGGCAAAACACCTGAGTTAACCGACAAAAAAGAGGGGCATTATATTTCCCTTCAGGTCGACACCGATTTTGAGATAGGATATTTTTCTTCAAAAATACTAAATGACGGAAATATCTATTTAGAGGCCGACACCGCAACCGGACTCTATTTCTCCGTAAGTGCATTTGAAAAAGAGCTTGACGGCAAAAATGTTCCTGGCGAGGTGTATGAGCTTGCTCTCTCAAAAACCGGTGCATATCCTCCGGCATTTGAGCTTTTCGGTGAGGATGATGAGCGTTACTTTGTGTGCCAAACAAACAAAGACGCTCTTTCATATGAGATAGGTGAAGAAATTATATTTGATATTGCTCTTTTTGCTAACGGAGAATTGTCTTCTTGTGCACGTTTCGATTGGTCAATAGTTGGTGATGATGGTCAATCCTCTTCGGGCAGTGAGCTTGGAGCAACCGGAACGCTGAGCCTGAAAACATCCCTTCAAAATAACGGCTTCGTTATGGTAACCGTTAAAGCAATGGGTGCTGACGGAAAAGAGATAGATGAAGAAATCAGATTTTCCGGTGCTGCGGGAGTTCATCCCGAGCTTCTGACTATCACAAAGGAAGAACCCTCAGATTTCGATGAATATTGGGAAAAGGCAATAGAGGAGCTTGACGGCGTTGCACCCGAGATCATAGAAATGGAAGAAATCAAGGGAAACAGCGGCTACAAGGCTTATAAAATGAAGATAGCCTGTGCAGGAAACACTAAATGGACAGGTGAAACATATCTTGCCGGATATCTGACATATCCCTCAAATGCTTCACCAAAGTCTCTGAAAATTCAGGCGAGATTCCAGGGATATGGGGTTAACTCCACAAAGCCTTCATATAGCGGCTCCCATATCGTTTTCACCGTTTGCGCTCACAGCATTGAGCAGGGCGAGGAGGACTCATATTATAACTCTCTAAAGAGTAATGAGTTAAATAAATACGGCTGGTATGCAAGTGAAAATGCTGATCCAATGAATGTATATTATCGCTATATGCTCCTCCGAGATCTGCAAGCACTCAGATTTATGAAGGAATATTTCGGCTCAAGCGGACTTAATCTTTGGGACGGAGACACTATTGAACTGACGGGATCAAGCCAGGGCGGTTTCCAGGTTATCGCTCTTGCTGCCCTTGATAAGGATGTAGACTATATAAGCGCAGGTGTTCCTTGGCTCTGCGACATTGGCGCCTCTACTGACGGAAAGCGAATCAAGAGTACCTTCAGACCGGATTTTGCCGAAGGTCTTGGCTATTTTGATACGGCAAGCTTTGCCGCACGCATAAAGTGCACGGTTTCAATCAGTGCAGGACTTGGAGACACACTTTGTCCTCCTGCCGGAGTTGCTGCTATGTATAATGCATTAAACTGCCCCAAATCTATAACATTTGGTCAAAACCGCACACATTCTTATAATCCTCCTGTGGGAGATAAGATCGTATTTTCAGAGGGATGATAACAGATCATTAAACAGCTTTTTCTTAGAAAGGAGCTTTTTTGTGAATAGAATTTGCACAAGCCAATTTTTGCTCTCATCCTTTTCATCAACCCATTTTTCCTATCAACATAAGGAGATCAGTGTTGCAAAAAACGGTAAGCAGAACACTCGTATCGGTTATATAGAAAAGGGCAGTGTGGTGATAAAAGCTTCGGGGGGAGAGATTTGCGCAGGACCCGGCGATATCCTTTATTTGCCCGGTGGCGTAAAATACACAACTGTGTGGACCGGCACCCCAAATATTGAGTTTTTCAGTGTGGATTTTTATTTTAATCATCCGGAAGAGATTAGACCAGACCAAGACTTCTGCCTTCAAATGATAGAGAAAGATAATTCGGAAGATATAGGAAATATAATCCGCAAGATATATGAATATTATGAAAAGGATGATGAACAAAGGTTCTTGTCTCTCTCAAATTTTTACATACTTTGGAGCAAAATGCTGTCCAAGCTAAGAGCAAAGGAAAAGCCTGCTTTTTCTCCTGCTATTGCAAAAGCTCTTGAATTTATCCATTCAGAATATTTAACCAATTTTTCTGTTTCGGATATTGCAGGGTATTGCCACCTATCAGAATCCCGTCTCTATCATAGGTTTCGGGAGGAAATGCATTGCTCGCCGATTCATTATAGAAATGATCTCCGCATTAAAAAAGCGATTGAATATCTTGAGGACGGAAATTACACTATGACAGAAATCAGCAACAAGCTGAATTTTAATTCCCACATATATTTCAGAAGGATTTTTCGCCAAATAACCGGCTTCTCTCCAATGGAATATAAAAAAAGATTTTTGGGAAAATAAAAAAATGCATATCGCAAGCAAGCGCGATATGCATTTTTTTACACTAATCACTTGATATTTTTCACAAGTTCACAGACAAGCTTAACGGAATTTTCTGCCGCTATGGTGACAAATTTATCATAGCTCATAGCTGCACTCTCGTCGCCACCGTCTGAAATCGCACGAATCACAACAAAGGGCACAGAATTTACATAGCAGACCTGTCCTATGCTGGCCCCCTCCATTTCGCAGGCAACAGCACCAAAGGTGTCGGTTATATATTTCTTTTTCTCCGCATCAGCAACAAAAACATCGCCCGATGCAATGGTACCGCAAACAGCTTTGATGCCCAGCTTATCTGCGTGAGTATATACAGCACTGCAAAGCTCCTTGTCTGCGGGGATATTTATAATGTTTATGCCGGAGATCAGTCCAACAGGATCTCCGATGGCAGACGTGTCCATATCATGCTGAACAACATTCGATGAAATGGCAATATCGCACACAGAAAGCCTATCGCAAAGAGTGCCTGCAACGCCTGTATTAATAATAACATCAGGTGAATAACGAAGTATCATTGTTTGTGCACATATAGCAGCAAAGACCTTTCCGATGCCACAGGTGGCAATAATGACCTCTCTGCCAAAGAGCTTGCCGATAGAATATTCAACACCGCTGAATTTTTCTGAAACCGCCTCAGTGAGCATATTTTTAAGTGCCTCTGTTTCACAGGACATAGCACCGATAATTCCTATTCTCATTTTATTTCGCCTCCGTGGGATAAACAAAATCAATATTCTTTTTTTCCTCAAGTGCCGAGAGATATCGGCGGCATTCCTTTTTTGCGGCATCAAGATCAAGGTTCATATAATTTCCACATTCCTTTCGGCTTGCCCCAAACATTTCTCCGGGATGCTCGATTATTTGCTTTAGCACGTCCTTAACAACGGCCAAAACTTCATTATTATCCGCATCTCTGACTAAAAGATAAAAACCTGTTTGACATCCCATAGGACCAAAATATATCACCTTTTCGCCTATCCTTGAGCTACGCACAAAGGTGGCAAACATATGCTCCATCGAATGCATAGTAAGATCATCCATATAATCTCCCATATTGGGCTCTCTGGTTCGCATATCATAGGTTGTGATGTCCCCATCTATTCTTGAAACATATATTCCGGGCAAGATAAAGTCGTGATCAACTTTAAAGGATTCGATTTTTCTTGGTGTATTCATTTAAGCCTCCAAGCTTTTTTGTTTGATATATTGTACCATAATAAAAAATTTTTTTCAAGCTCTCTTTCGACAAAAAAGAGTAACAAAATTATAGCAGCGACATATTATGCTAACAGAGAGGCAAAAAAGCCCTCAAAAATTTTTGGAGGAACTTATATGAATAACAACTGCCTTTGCAACATTTTTGATGACAACAACATTATTTGGCTTATCATCATAGCTATCCTTCTTCTTTCCTGCTGCCATTGCGGCTGCTGATTTTTCCGAAAAGAGGGCTGATTCAAACGAATCAGCCCTTTTTTTCAAAAAAGATTCTATTCAACGGTAACGGATTTTGCAAGGTTTCTTGGTTTATCCACATCGCAACCGCGCTGTGCGGCAACATGATATGCGAAAAGCTGTATTAGTGTTGCAACAGAAAAGGCTGCAAAATCCTCTTCTGTATCCGAAACCGAAATTATTTTATCTGCGGGTATTGCGTATTTTTCTGCAATCTCTCTCGTTGTTATGCAAAGAACCTTTGCGCCTCTGCTTTTAACCTCTCTTATGCCCGAGATCATTTTTTCTGCAAGAGACATGGAGGTTATAAGCGCAACAACCGGAATCCCATCTGTAATAAGAGATATCGTTCCATGCTTTAGCTCTCCGGCAGCATAAGCCTCGCTGTGAATATATGAGATTTCCTTAAGCTTCAGTGATGCCTCAGAGCAAAGTGCGCTGTCGATGCCTCTTCCAATAAAGAAAAGATGCTCGCTTGAAAGATAATGTCTTGCGCTCTTTTTGATGTCATCATTCAGCAAAAGTGCATTTGAAACATCCTTTGGCACTTTTTCGCAAAGCGTGTGGCAAAGCTCTTTTGCTTTTTCGTCATCCAGCCTTCCGCAAGCCCTTGCAAGCTGAATTGCAAAGAGATAGAGCAGAGCACATTGAACGCTATATGCCTTTGTGCTTGCAACCGAAATTTCGGGACCGGCCCAAGTATATAGCACGCTGTCTGCCTCTCTTGCAACGCTTGAACCAATAACATTCACAATTGAAAGGGTGTAAACGCCCTGTGACTTGGCGTGGCGGAGCGCTGCAAGCGTGTCTGCTGTTTCGCCGGATTGTGAAAGAAGAATCACAAGATCATCCTTGCCGAGAATAGGATCACGATAGCGAAATTCTGAGGCGATATCTACATTAACCGGCACCCTTGCCAGCTTTTCGATGATATGTTTGCCAATGAGTCCTGCGTGCATAGCTGTTCCGCAAGCAACAATATGGATGTTTTTGAATTTTGCAAGTCGCAAAATATCAAGCTCCTTGATTCCAAAGTTCGGCAAACCATCCTCGCCTATGCGAGTTGAGATCGTTTTGCGTATAGCTTCAGGCTCTTCATGAATCTCCTTGATCATGAAATGTGGGAAGCCGCCTTTTTGCGCTTGCTCAACATTCCAATCGACGGTGAGTCTTTTTTGGGAGCGTTCATTGCCTTTTCTATCAAAAAAGCTTGTACCGCTTTTGCCGATTGACGCAACAATTCCTTCATCAAGCTGATAATAACTGCTTGTGTGACGTAAAATTGCAGGAATATCCGAGGCAATAAAACCCCCCTCTTCATTCGAAGCAACAATTAGTGGACTATCCTTTCTTGTTGCGTATATAACGCCGGGCTTATCCTTAAATATAACTCCAAAGGCATATGAGCCTCTTATGATATCAGTGGCCTCAAATATTGCCTTGACAGGATCATTGAATTTAACATAATAATAGTCAATCAGCTTTGCCGCCGCTTCTGTATCCGTCTCGGAAAGGAAGCTATAGCCTTCGCCCTTCAGCATTTCCTCGATCTCGGCATAGTTTTCGATTATTCCGTTATGTACAAGTGAGAGATTTTCTGAACTGTGGGGGTGAGAATTTACATCGGACGGTGCGCCGTGAGTTGCCCAGCGAGTATGACCAATGCCGCAATGACCCTCGGTTTTCTCTTTGGAAGAATTTATTTTTTCCTCCAAATTATCAATTCTGCCCTTTGATTTAACGGTGTTTATTACCCCCTCTTCTTGAAGCGCAACTCCTGCAGAGTCATATCCGCGGTATTCCAGAGCGCGGAGGCCTTCAAGCAGATAAGGGAGAGAGTTTTTTTCTCCCGTGTAGCCAATAATTCCACACATATATAATTACCTGTGCGGGCAGAAGCCCGAAAAGTCAGGCGTTCTGCCCGATCTTTCTGAAAAATTTTATTTTGCATTTTTGTCTGTCCATTTGTTTTACAATTGCTCGTATATTTGCTGACAGACTGCGACAGTATGCACTGCCGGAGAAACATCCGCCGAATATTTCGATAATTTCTCTCCTCGTCAACCTTTTTTAAAGGTCTGGCGCTTTAGTTTTCTTAATTTTTCTTGTGCCGCCCAGCTTCTTTTCGATAACCGAGGCAACCGTCTCGCAAACCTCCTCGATCTGCTTCATGTCCTTGCCCTCTGCCATAACTCTTATAAGCGGCTCTGTGCCCGAAGGACGAACAACTATTCTTCCGCTGTCTCCAAGAGTGGTCTTTGCTTCTTCAATGGCATCCTTTACATCCTTGTCTGTGTAGAAGAGAAGCTTGCCTTCTGAATTCACCGAAAGATTCACTATTTTTTGAGGATAGCGTGTCATAACAGATGCAAGCTCGGAGAGCTTTTTCTGTTTGCGGCGAATAAGAGAAAGAAGCTGACAAGCTGTAAGCTGGCCATCACCTGTTGTAGCAAAATCTCTGAAAATTATGTGTCCGGACTGTTCACCGCCAAAGGAATAATCTTCAAGCAGCATTTCCTCAAGGACAAATCTATCGCCAACCTTTGTGGCAACAAATTTCAGATCATTTTCTTCGCAGAATTTGCCAAAGCCAAAGTTTGTCATAATAGTTCCAACAACTGCACTGCGATTAAGTCTGCCGCGCTCCATGAGATCAAGAGCACATATAGCCATGATCATATCACCGTCGATAACATTGCCCTTTTCGTCAACCGCCAGACATCTGTCAGCATCGCCGTCAAAAGCAACACCGCATTCAAGGCCGTTTTCAACCACATAGCTTGCAAGTGCATCGATATGAGTTGAACCGCAGTTTTCATTGATGTTTGCTCCATTGGGAGAATCATTAAGGATATGAGCCTTTGCACCCAGATCTGAGAAAAGCTGAGCTGCACTTGCGCTTGCACTGCCGTTTGAACAATCAACCGCAATGTTCATACCGTCAAGAGAATAGAGCACGCTGCTTTTCACATGGTCGATATAGTCCTTAATAGCCTTATTTGCATGAGTGATTTTTCCAACCTCAGCACCTGTGGGCTTTTGGAGAGCTGTCTCGTGATCAAGAACTATAGCTTCGATCCTTTCTTCAAGAGCATCCGGCAGCTTATAGCCGTCGCCGCTGAAAATCTTGATTCCGTTAAATTCAGAGGGGTTGTGAGAAGCGGAGATCATAATTCCCGCATCTGCCTTGTATTTTCCGACAAGGTAAGCCACCGCCGGTGTTGGCACAACTCCGAGGCTGATAACATCAGCACCCATAGAGCAAATTCCTGCCATCACTGCGCATGAAAGCATATCGGATGAGGTTCTTGTGTCTGAGCCAATGACAAAAAGCGGTCTACGTCTGCAGCCCTCAGCTAAAACTTCAGCTGCTGCGCGTCCGATTTCCATTGCCCTTTCACAGCTTAGCTCGGTGTTGGCGATACCTCTAACGCCATCTGTACCGAATAGTCTTCCCATTTGAATACCTTCCTTTTGATTATTTTTTCGTTACCACATCATGTGGGGCTTTAAAGATACTTTTTGGCGGCACGAAGCCTCTGACGCTTGAAAGGGGATAAACATTTGAATTTTTGCCGATAACTGTTCCGGGATTGAGGACGCTGTTGCATCCGATCTCGGCATAGTCGCCAAGCATAGCACCGAATTTTTTAAGTCCGGTTTCAATTTTCATATTATCCACTTTTATAGCTATAAGTGTCTTGTCGCTCTTCACATTTGATGTTACCGAGCCTGCGCCCATATGAGCCTTGTAGCCAAGGATAGAATCTCCAACATAATTGAAATGAGGAACCTGGCATCCATCGGAAATTATGCAGTTCTTAAGCTCTGTGGAGTTTCCGATAACGCATCCGTTTCCAATAAGTGCTTTGCCGCGAATAAAGGCGCACTGACGAATTTCAGTGTTCTCACCCACAACACAAGGTCCGCTGATATTAGCAAGGGGACTAACCTTTGCGCTTTTTGCGATCCATATGCCTTCTGAGGGAGAATCGTATCCGTCTTTTGAAAGCGTCTTGCCGTATTCAAGGATAAAATCACCAATATGAGAAAGAACTTCCCAAGGGTATTCATAGGAAAAAATAAGCTTCTCTGCCGCACTGTGCCCACGCTCAAACAGAGCAGAGCAAGTGAGCTCTTCTATCATATATTCACCTCCTTCTCTTTATATTATATTTATATGCAAAGTGCGGCTCTGAAACCGCGCATAGCACCAAGCTTATTACGGAAGAGCAGGGAACTCTGTCCAATACCATCCACTTCCCGTGTTTTCAAAAATGAAGTCAAAATACTCTATGTTGCTCTCAGCAGCATTTATATCGCCGGGATTTTCAGCTACCTCATCAAATTGCTTTTCATAGGTAACTTTTGCAGTATATCTGAACATAGAATCCGTAAATTTGCTGAGAAAAAACTCTGTCAGAACTACCTTTGGCTTTTGAGGCTGCTCTTCGGAATTGTCGGGTTCGTCCTGCGGCGGCATTACATCAGGTTCTGTGTCTGTATAAGTAGCCTCTTTGCAAAGGATTCCGTCAACATCAGCATAATGCTCCTTTGCCATATCAACAAGATCGGCAGCTATTGCACGCGCAAAAACCCCCTTGATATATGCAGAAAGATCGTCAAATGTGCAAATAGATCTACCGTCAAGCTCAGGTCTTGCCACAGTGTCGATAATGGGGAAGTAAATACTGCCGTCCTCCATCGCTATCGGATCGTTAATATCTGCATTAAGGGACCCGTTTTTTACCCAGTCGATGATTTCAGTGGCCTTTTTATACTGAAATTCTATCATATCAACTGCTTTTTCGTTTTCAAGGGGCACTCTTAAATTCTCGTTTGGCGAAACAACTGGAGCTGTGTCCTCAGACTCAGCTTCGGTATCCGGTGAGACCGGGGTGCTCTCCGCAGCTGTTTCGGTAATAAAATTTGTATCTGTGCTTATATCGGTTTCGGCATTATTTGTAGCCGTTTCTTTTTTACAGGATGTCATAAATATTGCAAAAAGCAATGAAACAATCAGAGCTGCCGTTAGTATACTTAATTTCATTTCATAACCTCCTTGCACATATGTAACTTAAACAGTATATCACATAAATAATTTTTTGTCAAGGCAACTTTATGGTGATAAATCTGCCTGTTTCGCCAAATTACGGCGTTTGACTCGCATTTTCATTGCTGTATTTCAGGGCATTGTATGCAATAAGCTGGGAGAGTGTCATTTTTTCTTGTATACCGAGTCGGCTGTTGACAGTGTTCTCATCATATGTCTCATAAAGATAATCAAGCATAGCAGAAAGATTGTAGACTTCGGAAACGGTGAAAGTTTTTTCCGGAACAAAGCTTAAGTTCCCGTCCTCAATACGGATCCTTCCGTATTCTCGGCAAAATTCATCGGTTGAAGTGCAATTTTTAAGTATTCTTTCACGATGCTCATTATACGCAATAGGATATTTTATTGGTCTTTTTATATAAGCAAGGCTTCCGTCATATTCGATAAATATTTCGGTAACAATAGTATTTTCTGTCCATCCCCCGTTAGAATAATCTTCAAAGAGGTGTATTCCTTGCTTTGTTATAATCAGGTTATCTGAAAACAGAAAGTAATCGTCTGTATAATAAATCGGTACACGTTTTAATCCATCAAGCAAAATAGGGTTATAAAGCTCAAGTGTGTGCCCAAAAGCGGATATTGAATTGATATTAAGGGCTTTTAATCCCATATAATCATTATAATGTGAAGGTGAAACCTCAAGCACAGCCTCACCCACAAAAATCTTTTCTATGCTGATATCGCCATAAAAACCCGCAAAATAACGATTGAAAAAGCTTGAAAAATAGAGAGGCTCGCTTTCTCCTATTGTATTTTTGAAATGTATAGTTTTTCCGACCAATTTCACCTGTTCCGGGATATGCATATCACTTTCATAAAAGTGCAGCTCTGCCTTTTCTATTTTAAGAGAATCAAATCCGGAAAATCCGAGGCCGCTTGCCTGGCCATAGGTGTTTTTTGTATAGTTATAAAAAACGGTGTAGCCATGCCAAGGGTTCTCTTTGCTGAATATAAAAACAATGTCGCCGTTGTGATGAAACAGGCCGTCAAACGATGGCTCTACATCAAGATCTCCGCCGATTTCCTTTGAAACTTTTTCTTTTACGGCGTTTAAGTCTATACCAAGGATCTCAGAATATTCTTCGGCGGTGTAGAGCACATCTTTTTCCGTGTCAAGATATATACTTCTCGAAAACAGAGTATGCATCTCCGCCTTTGGAATGTCAGCAATACCTGTTACCGAGAGAATATCTCCCCCAAGATGATATGTATAATCAATCACAAGAGAGCCAAAGGTGTCTCCCTTGCCTGCCATATAGTCATTATATATGTTGACAAATTTAGTGGATAGCGCATCGTTTATTTCATCGGAATGTTTTGAATTGGTATCAAGACGCATAATGCGCACATTTCTCGAATGCCCATCGGAGGTGACATTTTCCTCTATAACATTTGTAAATGAATATTCTAAAGCTTTTTCACCGCATCCGAAGATAAAAAGAAAACACAGTGTTATTATGAAAAAACAGAGCTTTGATTTCATATCGCCCCTCCTATAAAATATTTGTTTATCTATGGGTTTATTTTAACATAAAAGGTGACTATTGTCAACAGTGGCGAGCTTTCGCATTTGTAGAAAAACATTATTTATTATTGAATTCTCAATGATAGATGACAGTTTTTCGACAAATTGAAGCCGCGTTGCCAAATGGCAATGCGGCAGAATTAATATTAGGTATTATATCCTTTTGGCAGAGATGCTACTGCCAAGTCTCGCCCCAGCTTCAATAATTGCATCGCCTATGTTATCCGCAGCGATTATTATGCAAATACCTATGATTAATGCCATTATAATAGCAGTTGAAGTCTTCAAAAAAACATCTCCTAATCAGAAATTTACTTCGGGTGTACTGAAAGTTTCAAAATATGAACCCTCTTGGTTATATGTCACAGAAAAACCTAACTCTTGTGAAGAATTTGCTGAAGCAGTGATTGAAGTAATTGTAATAGTATTCCAAATGTTTTTGATCACCATTGGATTCACCCCCCATTTACATATTTGACAATAAATGTCTTTGCTATATTTTACCATAATTTTCTGAAAGTGTCAATATTTTTGGGCGATAAAAATAATAAAACAATGTTGGAGATTTTACTGTTATACACTTGACAAATGGGAAAAATATGATATAATGAAAAAGTAAAATTTAATATGTGACGCAGTCACACGCAGGGGTGCCTTTGGCTGAGACGGAGAGATCCGAACCCTTATAACCTGATACGGATAATACCGGCGTAGGAAGTTGTTTGATCTTTTTTTGCATTTTTAAGGCAGCAACACGGCTATTCGTGAGGCTGCCTTTACATATTGCAAAGAAAGGAGTATTCAAAATGAATACAAAGAAAAAAATCGATATTCACCGACTAACCTTCAGCGGCGTTATGATTGCCCTTGCGGCAGTTTTAGCTCTTGTTTGTGCCCTTATACCCTTTTTGCAGCTTCCTTATGGTGGCACGCTGACCCTTGCAAGTATGCTGCCGATTATAATCGTTTCATATGTTTATGGAATGAAATGGGGTTTTTTCACATCATTTACCTATGCAGTTCTGCAGATACTTATGGATCTGATGATGGGCAAAAATTCAACTATCATTGCATATTTTCTTCCCGAAGACGAGGGTGGAATGAAGCTTTTTGCCGCAATTGCAATAACACTCATTGACTATATAATTGCCTATGGAGTTCTTGGCATAGGCGGTGCTTTCAGAAAAAGCAAAAACAGGTCACAGGGACTTTTCCTCGGTGCCATTGTTGCAACCACCTTTAGATACATAGCCCATATTATTTCCGGCTTTATTTTCTGGGGCGCATATGCCGAGTGGTTCTTTACAGAGACATTTAATGTAGGTGGTATAGGGGATAAGATTCTCTCAGCTTTCGATGGCAAAATGCTTGCTCTCGTTTATTCTGTTATTTATAACGGACTATATATGATACCCGAGATCATTTTAACTGCAATCGTTGCCCTTGTTATTGCCCGTTTGCCTCAGCTTAAAGCAAAAGAGTTTTGAGCTAACTTAAAATAAAAATGCAAATATAATATGCAAAAGCACACCTTCATGTGAATTTATCTATAAATAAAATTCACGATTGACTTTGGTGTGCTTTTGCTGTATAATGTTATAGTAACCGAGCTGAGCGGTTGCGTGATATGGTGCCGAAAGGTATTATCATGAGGAAAGTCCGGGCTTCATAGGGCAGGATAACTGATAACATCAGCCGAGGGTGACCTTAGGGAAAGTGCAACAGAAATAAACCGCCTATGCGTTTTTCGCAGGCAAGGATGGAATGGTGAGGTAAGAGCTCACCGACCCCTTGGTGACAAGGGGTGCCATGTAAACCCTATCCGAAGCAACACCGCAAGCGGATCGTTTGCCCGACATATATCCGCAGGTGGCAAAGCGCATTTGCGCTTGAGCGCCGTGGCAACACTGCGCACAGATTGATGATCGCTCACGACAGAACCCGGCTTATAGGCTCGGTTACAAATTTAAAAAAGTCGGCATGTTCAGCCAAATGCCGGTTAAGTTTATATAGAGGTGCATAGAAGATGAATACTGTTGCAAATGATAAGGGTAAGTTTGGATATCCTTTGGGTAGCTTAGGTATTGTGCCGGATGACAAGGATATGCCTTATCCCCGTGTTTGTGCCCACCGTGGCTTTAACACCGTAGCTCCCGAAAACACAATGCCTGCTTTTGCCGCCGCAATTTCCCTTGGGGCAGAGGAGATAGAATTTGATATTTGGTCAACAAAGGACGGCGAGCTTGTAACAGCACATGATGCAAGGCTCGAAAGAGTTTCAAACGGAGAGGGATTTATCGGCCGTTATACTCTTGAAGAGTTGAAAAAATTGGATTTTGGCAGCAGATTCAGCGAAAAGCTTTGTGGCCTTCAGCTTCCTACTTTTGAGGAAATATTGCAGCAATTTGCCGGTAGGGTGATAATGAATATTCATATGAAAATATGGGATGTTCTTGACGATACGGAAAACAAAACCGATCCTCGGTATGAGCAGGTTGCCGCACTCATAAAAAAATATAACTGTGAAAAGCATATTTATTTTATGAGTACACATACCGAAAGCTTGCTTGAAATGAGAAAGCTCTTGCCGGATGCTTCTTATTGTCAGGGATCTCAGCATGGGCAAGAGGGAAACAAAAAAATGGTTGAGCTTGCCATTGAGCACGGCTTTGATAAAGTACAGTTTGTTTTCTGGAGACCTTTTGAGAAGGATTTGATAGACCTAGCCCATGCCCATGGAATTAAATGCAACTATTGCCAGGCAGATGACGGAGAAACTGCAAGAAAACATATTGAAATGGGAATCGATACTATTATGACAAACGATTTCCATATTGTTCGTGAAAGCATTAAAGAGTTTTTGCCATCAAAATCTGAGCTTTAAAAAAATCTGTATTAATTTTCTTAAAACCATTGACAAAATTCGCAAAAAGTATTAAAATAAAAGCGATACAGAGATTTGGAGACGTATCAAAACAAATGGTATTGTTATATACCCTTTGTTTTGGTGCGTCTTTTTTTGCCTTTTTGGCATCTCAGCTCTCCGCCTGTCTGCGGCGGCAGAGAAAAAACAGGCAGACAGAAAGGTTATTATTATGTATGATGTAGCCATAATCGGTGCAGGAGTTGTTGGAGGTCTGATAGCCAGAGAGCTATCCCGTTATAATCTCCGCGTCGTTCTTCTTGAAAAGGAAAATGATGTTGCAATGGGGGCAACAAAAGCAAATTCTGCGATCGTTCATGCAGGATTTGATGCCAAGGAAGGCTCTCTTAAAGCAAAGCTTAATGTTAAAGGCTCCGAAATGATGGAGCAGGTTGCAAGGGAGCTCGGCGTTAAATATAAGCGCAACGGTTCTCTTGTTATTGGCTTTTCGGATGAAGATAAAGAGACTATCAAGGCACTTTACGAGCGTGGAGTTAAAAACGGCGTTCGTGAGCTTTCTATACTTGACAGAGACGAGCTTCACCGCCTTGAGCCAAATATAGGCAAAAACGCAAGCTGTGCGCTGAGAGCACCCACGGGCGCAATCATATGCCCATATGAGTTGACTGTTGCAGCTATCGGTAACGCAATGGATAATGGGGCAGAGCTTGAACTCAGTTTTCCCGTTACTGCTATTGAGCGCAAAAACGGCGTCTATGAGATATGCTCAAATGACAGAAGTATAACAGCAAAATATGTTGTCAATGCGGCAGGAGTATATTCGGATGCCATTGCAAAAATGGTTGGCGATGACTCGTTTACGGTTCATCCCAGAAGAGGTGAATATATCCTTCTTGATAAAGAGTGTGGAAATATCGTGTCTCATACTATTTTCAGAACGCCAAGCAAAATGGGCAAAGGTATTCTTGTTTCTCCAACAGTTGACGGAAATCTTTTAACAGGCCCCACATCGGTTGATATGGAGGACAAGGAGGATAAATCAACAACTGCAGGCGGTTTTGCTCATGTTATAAAGGAGACTGCCGAGAATGTTGAGGGAGTACCCTTTGGCAAAACCATAACATCCTTCTGCGGACTTCGTGCGGTTGGAAGTACGGGCGATTTTATTATAACATCTCCGCTTCGCGGCTTTGTCAATGTTGCAGGAATCGAATCCCCCGGACTTTCCGCTTCTCCGGCAATTGCCGAATATGTTGTTGATATTCTTCGTGAAAGCGGTCTTGCGCTTCACGAAAATAAGGCTTTTAATCCCATAAGAAAGCCTATGCATCATTTCAGACAGGCTTCGATTGAAGAAAAGAATGCTATCATTGCAAAGGATAAGGCTTATGGCAAGATAGTTTGTCGCTGTGAAACTGTCACTGAGGGAGAGATTCTTGAGGCTATACGCACAAATCCGAAGCCCCGTGATCTTGACGGTGTCAAGCGAAGAACAAGAAGCCAAATGGGACGCTGTCAGGGTGGCTTTTGCTCGCCCAGAATTGTTGAGCTTCTATCAAGAGAGCTTGGCATTGCCTATGAGGATGTAACTAAGTTTGGCGGAGAATCTCGCCTCAATTACGGAAAAACAAAGGGGGATAAATAAGATGACAGATCTGGTTATCATCGGCGGTGGCCCTGCCGGAATGAGTGCTGCTATTGCGGCTTATGAAAGCGGGATCAGAGATATTCTCATACTTGAAAGAGATAACCGTCTTGGCGGTATTCTCGGTCAGTGCATACATAACGGTTTTGGTCTGCATCGCTTTGGCGAAGAGCTGACAGGACCTGAATATGCTTGGAGATACGAAGAAAAGGTCAGAGCTATGAATATCCCCTTTAAAACAGGAACAATGGTTCTTGATATTACAGAGGATAAGGTTATAACTGCAACAAACGAAGAAGACGGAATCTTTCAGATCAAGGCTAAGGCTGTTATTTTGGCAATGGGCTGCCGTGAGCGCTCAAAAGGGGCGCTCAATATTGCAGGAACTCGTCCTGCAGGAATCTATAGTGCAGGTACGGCACAGAAATTTGTAAACATTGAGGGATATATGCCCGGCAAGAATGTGGTTATTCTCGGTTCGGGTGATATAGGACTTATCATGGCAAGAAGAATGACGCTTGAGGGTGCAAAGGTGCACGCGGTTTGTGAGCTGATGCCCTATTCAGGAGGTCTTGCCAGAAATATTGAGCAGTGCCTTAATGATTTTGGTATTCCGCTTAAGCTTAGCCATACGGTGGTTGAGATTCATGGCAAGGAGCGTCTTTGCGGTGTTACCATTGCAAAGGTTGACGAAAACAGACGCCCAATTCCCGAAACAAAGGAATTTATCCCTTGCGACACACTTCTTCTCAGCGTTGGACTAATACCCGAAAACGAGCTTTCAAAGAGTGCCGGTGTCAGCCTTGACAGAGTTACAAGCGGTGCTGTTGTAGACCAGGATAGACAGACTAATATTGAGGGAATTTATGCCTGCGGAAATGTGCTTCATGTTCATGATCTTGTTGACTATGTTTCAGAAGAAGCTGAAATTGCCGGAAAAAGTGCAGCGGCATATATAAAAGGAGAGAGCTCTGCCGCTATTTCGCTTGATATAAAGACCGATGGCAGAATTCGCTATACAGTTCCTCAAAAGATAACACAGGATAAGGATGTAAGCGTTTATTTCCGTGTTTCCGATGTGTTCAGAAATGTGACTGTTGCGGTATATAAAAACGGTGAAAAGGTATTTTCAAAGAAGAGACCTAAGGTAGCTCCCGGTGAGATGGAAAGCGTTAAGCTGACAAAAGCTATCTTTGCCGGAGCCGACGAGCTTGAATTTAAGCTTGAGCAGAATTAAGGAGATTGATGATATGAAAAGAGAACTAACTTGCATAATCTGCCCCATTGGCTGCAGTCTTGAGGTTGAGATAGAAAACGGTGAGGTTAAGAGTGTTAAGGGTAACACCTGTCCACGAGGCAAAAAATATGCGGAGACAGAGTGCATCGCTCCCATGAGAACCGTAACAACGACGGTTAAATGTGACGATGGCAGTGTTGTTCCGGTTAAGACCGATGCTCCTATTCCAAAGGAAAAAATGTTTGAGCTGATGGAAATTATAAATAATTCTGTTGCCCACTTGCCAATTTCGGTTGGAGATGTTATAATAGAAAATGTATTCGGATGCAATATCGTTTCAACAAAAAATATGTAAGGATTTTATTATGACGGATTTTACAAAATGCGCCGTTATTGCGGCAGTGAGAAGCGAAAGCGAGCTTGAAGCTGCGCTTAAAAGTCCCACTGAGATGATTTTTGATCTTTGCCCTAATATCCTCACCTTGGCAAGCGTTACTCAAAAGGTTCATAGTGCGGGCAAAAAGCACTTTATCCACCTTGATCTTGCAGAGGGCATCGGAAAGGATAAATGCGGAATTGAATATGTAAAAAGCCTTGACATTGACGGAATTATAAGCACGAGAGTGAATATAATAAGGTCTGCAAAAGAACTGGGACTTTTTACCGTTCAGAGATTTTTTATTGTTGATTCTCATTCTATTCAAACAACAATGGATTCGCTTCGTGCTTCAAAAGCTGATATGATTGAGATAATGCCGGGCGTTGTTTATAAGGTTATTGAGAGGCTGCGTTCCCTTACCGGTGTGCCGATTATTGCAGGTGGGATTATTGACAGCATAGAAGAGGTAAAAAAGGCCATAAACAGTGGCGCAACCGCAATTTCAAGCGGAAAAAAAGAACTTTGGGAGAGTGTTATATGAGTGAACTTAAGAAAAAAAGGCTATTTCTTTTCGATATGGATGGTACTATATACCTTGATAATGACCTTTTTGACGGAACTCTTGATATTCTTCAGCACATAAAGAATATTGGTGGAAAATATATTTTTCTTACAAATAATTCATCAAAAAGTGTGGATAAATATATAGAGAAGCTTGCGAGTCTTGGAATTGAATCCTGCCCGGATGATTTTTTAACATCAACTAATGCAACGGTGCTCTATCTTGGAAACCACCCATATAAAAAGATATATGCACTGGGGACAACCTCTTTTAAGGAACAGCTTAGAGATGCCGGACTTCCTATAACAGATGTTCTTGAGGACGATATCGATTGTCTTCTTATGGGATTTGATACCGAGCTTACATTCAAGAAGCTTGAGGATGCTTGTATTCTTCTTGGCAGAGGTGTTGATTATATTGCTACAAACCCCGATTGGGTGTGCCCAACATGGTATGGATATGTTCCGGATTGTGGGTCTGTCAGCACGATGCTTTATAATGCCACAAAGCGTTTGCCAAAGTTTATTGGCAAGCCTGAGCCAGATATGGCTTTGCTGGCAATTGAAAAAACAGGATTTTCAAAGGAGGAGACGGTTCTTCTCGGCGACCGTCTTTATACAGATATTGCTTGCGGTGTAAATGCAGGAATCAGTACAATTTTTGTTCTCAGTGGTGAGGGTACGCTGGAGGATCTTGCGGCAAGCGAAACTAAACCTGAATTTGTTTATGAAAACATAAGAATGGTTTATGAGGACATAAAATAAGAAAAAGAGCTATTTGAACATTCAAATAGCTCTTTTTTGCAAATTTTGATTTAGCGAGGAGACATATGAGAGCACACTGCTTTCGTATGTGGTCAGCTACTCTATAGTGAAAACTTTGCAGTGTGCTCTTTTTTGTAAAATCAAACTCTCCCATAAACTCCTGTTTATAGTATGTATTATAAATTTACCTATATTGTCTCATGCATCGTTATATCTGTCAATGCTTTTGTAAATTTAGTTTGTTTTTATGGGGAAAAGAAAAAGCTCGGCTTAGCCGAGCTTTTTCTTTTCGTTTATTATATTAAACGATCTGTTCCTTAACCTTAGATGCCTTACCAATTCTCTTGCGGATGTAGTAAAGCTTAGCACGTCTAACCTTACCGGAGCGAATGATGTCAACCTTAACTACATTAGGAGAATGTACAGGGAAGGTCTTTTCAACGCCTACACCGTAGGAAATGCGTCTAACTGTGAAGGTCTCGGAGATTCCACCGCCGTGCTTGGAGATGATAGTTCCCTCAAACATCTGGATTCTTTCTCTTGTACCCTCAACGATTTTGTTGTGAATTCTGACAGTGTCACCAATATTGAGAACAGGTGCCGTCTCCTTCAGCTGCTCATTTGTAAAAGCCTTAATAAGATCCATTTTTGGCTCCTCCTTATAATCCGAATGTTCGTGCCGAGCATAGGCAGAGGACCATTCTTAATTCTTTATGCAAAATACGCATAACACGGATATTATAACATAATCTTTTTGATTTTGCAATAGCTTTTTTGAATTTTTTTGATTTTTTTGTAAAATTATCTCTTTATTTTGCCAAGCGCACTGCCAACAACCGTTTTTGCGGAAGAAAGCAGTGCTCTAAAATTGATAAGCCCTATGGCACAAACCGAAAAAATTCCGCATATAAGCCAGTATTTTTTGAATAGGAGCATCGTTATAGACTGAAAGGCTATAATAAGGGAATTGATGACCATAACAAATGGCTTTGTATTAAATTTTTCATATCTTTGAGTATCAATAGAGCGTATAATATAAACAACAACATAGCAAGCCGCAGTTGCAATTGCGGCTCCCTGTGCACCGTGCTTTGGAATGAGAATAAGGTTCAACACCACATTGGTAAATGCACCGATCATGGCAGTTATAAATGAATTGAAAGATCTCTTATGCTTAACATAAACGCTTGACATAAAGGTTACAAGGCTTGAAAAAACGGTTGCCACAACAAGGATGGGCATATATTTCCAAGCTTCATAATATGAATCTGCGAAAAGGAGAGCAGAAAACAGCTTTGATAGAATGATAAGGCAGGAAGCTCCGAAAAACACTATTGATTGAAATGAGTCAAACACTCTTGAAAAAAAGCGTCTTCTATCTGAATCTGCGCCATCGGTCACAGCAGAATATTGCCAGGCCTCACTGAAAATTCCCGAGACGAGAATAAGCAGCGTTGGCACCTTGAATGCTGCAGTGTAAAGTCCGTTTACTGCCTCTCCTATATCACCGCCAATAATTCCTACAATCATATATCTATCCGAGACATTGGTTATCCACCAAAAGATCGTTGTAGGGATCATCGGAACGCTGTATTTTATCATTTTTTTGAGAAGCTCGGTATCGAAATTTGAATATCGGAGATAACCGAAAAGCTTTTCTTTTACATAAAGGAAGGCAGTCATTATAAAATCTGCAAGAACAACCGAAAGAACATAGCCTGCTATTCCCATTTTAAAAACAACGAGAAAAAGGATATTAAGTGCAATTGTAATTGCGGTTGTCAGAATGCCCTGAAGGGCAAAAAGCTTGGTCATTCCGGAGCCACGCAAAAAATGTGCGGCAGAACAATGAAAATTTGAAGCAATTACATAAAGGGGAATGAGCCAAGAATAGCCCTCGAAAAAACCGGTTAGCTCAAGAATGGGTATTAGCGCAAGGGCCACGAGAGAGCCTATGACTATCATATATGTGCTGACACAGAATACCTTTTTTCTGCCGTCCTCTCCTTCGCTGTCTATAGCAAAGCGGAACACTGCATCAACCATTCCAACTGCAAGAATAGGCAAAAGAAGATTTGCGGTTTGAGAAATAAGCTCAGCTGTTCCGTATTCGCTTGTACTCAGATAGCCGGTATATAGCGGCAACAGAAGATAAACCAGCACCTTCGAGGCCAACGTACCAACACTGAGTATTGCTGTGTTTGAAACTAATTTCTTATATTTATCCATTATTAACCTACTTTTTATTTTGTTCGATCTAAAGCTACTATTTGTTTTATGTTACCACAATTTTGTATTTTTTTCAATAGAGATTTCCAAAAAATACTTGAAAAAAACCGAGAAATGTGATAACATTAATACAATATAAATTATATCTGAGGTGTTAAGCATGAGATTTGAAGACATAAATCTTTTTCCAAATGATGAAAAAACATTTTTAAAGGCATATATATGTGATAATATGCCGAATTTTGAACCGCTGAGAAAGGCAGTTCTTGTCATTCCCGGTGGCGGATATGGCATGCTTTGTACTGACAGGGAGGGTGATGCGGTTGCAAGAGCTTTTCTTGCCGCCGGCTTTAATGCCTTTGTTCTTTGCTACAGTGTTAAGCCGTATGCCGCCGATTTCCGTCCACAGATTCAAGCCCTCACTGCAATTAAGTATATCAGAGAAAATGCTCGTCATTTCAGCATTGATCCCGATTATGTTTTCACCGTGGGCTTTTCTGCAGGAGGACATCTTGCAGGCTCAACAGGAGTTTTCTGGAAGCACCCAATTATTGCAGACGCTCTTGGTGATGTTTCGGACGGTATTTGCCGCCCAACGGGCATGATTCTCTCTTATCCGGTTATAACCTCGGGAGAATTTGCCCACAGAGGCTCCTTCCTCAATCTTTGCGGAAAGGATGACGCAACAGACGAGGAAATGGCACGCTTCTCTCTTGAAAATTTTGTTGACAGAGAAACTCCACCGGCATTTATTTGGCATAGCTTTGCCGATAACTGTGTGCCGGTTGAAAACTCCCTAATTATGGCCGGAGCACTTAGAGAAAACGGTGTTCCTTTTGAGCTTCATATATATCCCGAGGGAAGTCACGGTATATCCCTTGCAACCCCTGAGGTTTCAAGCGGACAAAACACAAAACTCCACGAGCATCTCAGAACATGGTTCCCACTTGCTATTCAGTGGATAGAAACAGTTAAACCTGCAAAGCATTTTGAATGAATAGAGAAAAAAGAAAATGGCAGATTTAAAAAAGGTTAAAGATTTTATTGATTCACTGCAGCAGGTTGATATAAACCTTTGCGGCATTGAAGTGCGACAGGGGCATGATATACTTCTCCGGCATTTTATGGGATATGCGGATGCTGAAAAACAGGTAAAGCTTTGTGACGAGCATCTTTATTGGCTGTTTTCCTGTACAAAGGTCATCACCTGTCTTGCCGCAATGAGACTTGTTGAAGAGGGAAGACTTAGGCTTGAGGATACACTTGATAAATATCTGCCCGAATTTGCAAATATGAAGGTTAAAGCAGGAGACGGTCAGATTGTTGATGCCAAAAACAAGATCACAATTTTGCACCTTTTCACAATGAGCGCAGGCTTTACATATGATTTTGGAACTCCTGAATTTATGGAGGCTCGAGCAAATCCCAAAGCAAGCACAAGAGAGATTGTTTCGGTGCTTTCACGCACTCCTCTTGAATTTGAGCCGGGCACAAATTATCGCTATAGCCTTTGCCATGATGTTCTTGCGGCTGTTATCGAGGTCGTTTCGGGAATGACGTTCGGTGATTATCTTGATATGATAATGTTCACCCCCCTCGGAATAAAAAATATGGGATTTCATCTTTCTCCGAGTGATGAAAAGAGGATGACGGTTCAGTATTCTTATGATTCGGTGTTTAACAAAGCCACAGCAAATGCGCCATATAATAATTATTGCCTTAGCGATAAATATGAAAGCGGTGGAGCCGGACTTTATTCCAATCTCAGCGATTATTCAAAGATAATAGATGCTGTTGCAAATGACGGCGAAGCTGAAAACGGCTACAGGCTTCTGAAAAAGGAAACTGTTGCAATGCTTGGTGTCAATCGCCTTACAACCGATGCTCAATTCAGAACCTACACACAGTCCCCAAGATGGTATGGCTACGGTTACGGCCTTTGCGGTAGAGTTATGATGAATCCTCTTGCTTCTCTTTCAAAAAGCAATGTGGGTGAATTTGGTTGGGACGGAGCAGCCTGCTCTTATGCAATTATCGACCCCTGTGAAAAGCTTTCCGTATTTTTGACCACTCATGTGCGTGGTAGTAGTTATCTTTATGAGCGTGCTCATCCTTGCATAAGAAACCTGATATACGAGGCGATAAAAGAATAAATGTTGAATTATCATTTATCCCGATAAAATCTCGATGGAGCATTTCTAAATAATTGCAAAAACGGGGCTGAGCCTTTTGGCTCAGCCCCGTTTTTTATTAAAAGCTTTTTATGGTTGCGTTAAACAAGATCAAAACCGAAGAAATCCTTGGTGTTATTATAGCAAATATCGCAAACGAGCTGTGCCAAATCGTCAAATTCGGCAGGGTAAAGACCTTCCTCAACCCAGGTTCCAATAATATCGCAGAGTATGCGGCGGAAGTATTCATGACGAGGATAGGAGGTGAAGCTTCTGGAGTCTGTCAGCATACCGAGAAACTTGCCAAAAGCACTGAGATTTGCAAGAGATCTCATCTGGTTTCTCATGCCGTCTATATTATCATTGAACCACCAAGCACTGCCCTGCATAACGGTTGGCATATTATCATTTGAGCTCTGGAAAGAGCCGAGAAGCGTGCCTATTGCTTCGTTATCTGCAGGATTGATGGAATAAATGACGGTTCTCGGAAGTGCTTCATTAACCATAAGATAATCAAGCAGATATCCAAGATTTCTCGTGTAGCTCTGACCGTGAATATTGTCATATCCGCTATCCTTACCAAGCTTTTTGAACATTATCGAGTTGGGGTTGCGTGCAACGCCAAAGTGTATTTGCATAACCCAACCGCGCTTTTTATATTGCTTGCCAAAGAAATACATCATTTCGCTCTTAAAGAGAGTAAATTCTTCAGCAGTTACATCCTTGCCGTCAGATGCGAGAGCCTTTTTAAAGATAAGATCTGCGTGATATTCATCAGGCTTTACAAAGGTGATCTCATCCATTCCGTGGTCTGCTGTTTTACAGCCGAGAGCTTCAAATCTGTCAAGTGATACCTCATATGCCTCCATAAGGCTCTTTAGGTCTGTGATGGTTTTTCCGTTAGATAGTCCCAGCTTTTCGATATATGCTGTTATGCCTTCACGGTCGATATTTATACCCATATCGGGGCGGAATGCAGGCAGAACCTGTGTTTTAAAGCTCTTGTCTTCTGCGATCTGCTTGTGATATTCAAGAGAATCAGCAGGATCATCTGTTGTGCAGAGAAGAACGCAGTTGCTCTTTTCGATAAGGCTTCTTGCGCTCATATCGGGATTTGCCAACTTTTCTGCAGTGATTCTCCATATCTCATCGCAGTTCTTTTCGTTTATGATGAGATCGCAATCGAAATAGCGGCGAAGCTCAAGATGGCTCCAGTGATAAACAGGGTTGCCGATAAGAGAGGGCATGATTTTGCAATAATGCCGGAACTTCTCATATGCAGAGGAATCCCCCGTGATGAATTTTTCATCAACACCGCAAGAGCGCATTGCTCTCCATTTATAATGGTCGCCTGAAAGCCAAAGCTCGGTTATGTTAGAATATGAAACATTGTCAGCAATTTCCTTTATCGGAAGATGGCAGTGATAATCGATAATTGGCATTTTTGAAGCATAGTTTTCATAAAGTATTTCTGCTGTCTCATTAGAAAGCAAAAATTTTTCATCCATAAAATTTTTCATAAAACCCTCTCCTTTGTAAATTTACTCATTGTAACTCTACCACATTTATTTGTATTTTTCAAGTAGCTTTCTCTTTTTTAAGAACAAATGCAATACTTTTTTAAAATAATATTGCAAAAAGGAAATAAATGCGTTATAATATATAGTAATTAATTTTTTGGAGAAAAAAATGAACGATCTTAAAAATTTCAGTTTGCTTTATCCCCTTAAAGAAAACGGCTTGAGCACTTCTGTTCAGAATGATGTTCCGAATATCAGCATGGATGAGCTCGGCGAGCTTGGACTTCTTGAATTTCTAAATCCAAGCAGCCGTGACCTTTGCGAGTATTTCACAACTGACAGTGCCGTGATGGATTATCGCCGCACTATGTTTCGCGATATGCTTGATTTTGAGGATCTTGGCAAAATGTTAAACTCGGTTATTCCCATACTTTCCGATATAGGAGAGCTGCGCCGCCTCGAGGCTGACACCGGAAATGCCGAGGACTATCTTATGTGCATCACGGAAATAGAGCTTTATATTTCAAGCGTAGATCTCCTAAGGCGCTATCTTCTGCCCCTTCGTGATTCTCTTAAGAGCGAGGCGTTCAAGATGCTTGCCGATAGGATATACGAGCTTTCTGAAAGCGAATATTATAAAGAACTGAATGTTAAGCTGAACGAGCTTACAAACCGTGTGCGTGAAATAAAATCTGTCACTATCGGAGTTAATCTTGACGCTCAGCTCAGAGCAACGGAGGCAGGTGTTCTTTCGATAAACCCCGAAAAATTCCGTTCGGGTGATGTTCTTGACAAGATTCTCCATATAGGTCAGAAAAATGATGGTTACACCTGCATTGCAAGCCTTGTTCCATTTGGCAAAAAGCAGAATGAGAATCAAAAGACAGCACTTTCTCTTGCATTTAACTCCGCAATAAATGATGTTTATAAATCATCCCTCCGTTCTTGGAAAAAAATCGTTCAGACATATGTTCTTGAAAACACTGATTTTCTGCTTAATCTTATGCCCGAGATCGAATTTATCGGTAAGGCAACTGCAATGATGCGCGATCTTGAGGCTAAAGGCTGCAAGCTGGTCACTCCAACTATTGTGCCGATGGAGGAGGGAAAATTTATTGCGAGGGATCTTTATAACCCCTGCGTTGCTTTGAAAATCGAAGACGAGGTTGTGCCAAATGACATTCGATTTGATTCTGAGGCATCTGTGTTTGTTTTAACCGGGCCTAACCGTGGCGGCAAGAGCGTCATTACCTGTGCTATTGGTCTTGCTCAGGCTATGATGCAGCTTGGAATGTTTGTGCCGGCATCAGAGGCAACCATAAGCCCGGTGGACGGCATCTTCACTCATTTTCCAACCGGTTCTGATGACACTATTGATAAGGGACGACTTGGCGAAGAATGTGCAAGACTTATGGACATTTTTGATAAGATAACTAAGAACAGTCTTGTTCTCCTTGATGAATCCCTTTCGTCAACAGGCTCATATGAGGCTTCATATATTGCTGCTGAGGTGCTGTCGGGCCTTGCAAAATTTGGCTGCCGTTGCCTTTTTTCAACGCATCTTCACGAGCTTGCCGCCGAGATAGACCGCATAAACGAGCAAAGCGAAAAAGAAGGCGGCGGAAGGATAGACACTCTTGTTGCGGGAATTTATGATGGCAAGCGTTCATTTAAGATAGTGCGAGCTAAGCCTGACGGAAAGAGCTATGCAAGAGATATTGCCGAAAAATACGGCCTCACATACGATAATATTATTAAGCGAATAAAATAATTTTGCATCTTTGATGCGGAGGGAGATAAAAATGGATAAGATTTTAAACCTGCTTGAGCAAAATGCAACATATACGGTTGAACAGCTTGCAGCAATGTGCGACCGAAGCGAGGATGAGCTTCGAGCCACTATTGATAAATATGAAAAGGAAGGTGTTATTCTTGGATACCAAGCACTGGTTGACTGGGATAAGACCGATCGTGAATATGTAAGTGCGTTCATCGAGGTCAAGATCACTCCAAAGCATGATTTTGGCTATGACAAGGTTGCAAGAACTATAAGCCAATATCCTGAGGTTCAGAGTGTGTACCTTATGAGCGGCGTTTTTGATCTTGCCGTTCTTATCGAGGGCAAAACTCTGCGTGAGGTTGCTTATTTTGTGACCCATAAGCTCTCAACTCTGGAGGATGTAATGTCCTGCTCAACTCATTTTGTTCTGCGTAAATATAAGGACAAGGGCGTTGAATACAGAGTGCCCGATGCAGATATCAGAGGAGAACTGTAATGTTTGATTATTCAAAGGTGCTACCCCGAACCGTTACCGAGATGAAGCCCTCAGGTATACGAAAATTTTTCGACCTGCTTCAAGGCAGGGATGAAGTGGTTGGTCTGACGGTTGGTCAGCCGGATTTTGTCACCCCTTGGCACATCAGAGAAGCCGGTATAGACAGTTTAAAGGAAGGAAAAACATATTATACTTCAAACGCCGGTCTTTTGGAGCTGAGAATTGAAATAGCAAAATATCTTAAACGCCGATTTTCTCTCGAATATGATGGGGAGCGTGAAGTGGTCGTAACGGTTGGCGGCTCTGAGGCAATAGATCTTGCGGTTAGGGCCTGCGTTGAGACGGGGGATGAGGTTATTATTCCCACCCCGTGCTTTGTTTGCTATGAGCCTGCCGTTCGCCTTGCAGGAGGCGTGCCGGTGATACTTGAAACCAAGGCAAAAAACAATTTCAAGGTTGATCCGGAGGAGCTGAGAAGTCTTATAACACCAAAAACTAAAATGCTCGTGCTTGCGTATCCCAATAATCCCACAGGTGCTATACTTACAAGGGAAGAGCTTGAGGATATTGCCGATGTTATACGGGAAACAAATATCGTTGTGCTTTCTGATGAGATTTATTCTGAGCTGACATACGGCAAAAAGCATACCTCTATTGCAAATATTGAGGATATGAAGGAGCGCACTATCCTTGCCAGTGGATTTTCAAAAAGCTATGCTATGACAGGCTGGAGAATGGGATATATAGCTGCTCCTGCAGCTTTGGCAAAGCAAATGCTGAAGCTTCATCAGTATGTTATTATGTGTGCGCCGACAACAAGTCAGTTTGCAGCGCTTGAGGCTGTTAAAAACGGCGATGAGGATATTGAAATGATGAAGGAAGAATATGATCGCCGCCGCAAATATTTGCTGAAAAGGTTTGAAAAGATTGGTATTGAATGTTTTGAACCGGAGGGGGCTTTTTACGCTTTTCCGAACATTGGACAGTTTGGTCTTTCAAGCGATGAATTTTGCGAGAGGCTGCTGAATGAATATAAGTGTGCAATTGTGCCCGGCACTGCCTTTGGAAAAACAGGCGAAGGCTTTGCAAGGATATCATATGCATATTCAATTAAGCATATAGACGAGGCGCTCTTGCGAATTGAAAAATTTATAAATACATTTTAAAATGTAATCAGGCTAAGCTTAAGTCTTAGCCTGATTTTTTTGCATTGATTTGTCAAACAGGGGTTTATAGGGGAGTTGTGGTTTTATAAAAATTTCGCAGAGGGCTCTTGTTTGTAAAACTGCAACTCTCTCATAAACCCCTGTTTGCTTTTTCTCACAGCTTATACGCTCCTTTCTGCAATCAAAAAGAGCTGAGACAAATTCTCAGCTCTTTTGATTTTATAAATTCATCCGTTTCTTTGGCGGTTATACTCAGAGTGGGGATTGACAATATCGCGCCAATCAAGATCTCCTCTTTCAAGTGCGCAAATCAGCACCTCCGCAGTTGCAATATTGGTTGCAACCGGAACATTGTGTCTATCACACATACTGAGCAGCTCAAATTCCTCTTCGTCATATGAAGTTCCGGGACTTGTGCTTCTGAAAAACAGCAAAATATCAACCTCGTCATATGCGATTCTTGATGCAATTTGTTGCTCGCCGCCGTGTTCACCTGTCATGAGCTTTTCTATCTTAAGACCTGTTGCCTCAGAAATGTATTTTGCCGTGATACTCGTTGCGCACAAATTATGCTTGCTGAGTATGCCACAATAGGCTATACAAAACTGAGTCATAAGTTCCTTCTTTGTGTCGTGTGCAATAATAGCTATATGCATCAATTCATCCCTCTCTTATTTCGTTTTTATTTTTCAAGCAGATCTCTGCGTTTTTTACCATAATAGACTTTTTTGAGAAGCGGGCGTGAAACACCGCATACTCTGGCAGCAATATTATCAAAAGCCGCTGAAATACGCCTCATATTTTTATTATCAACCTCAGCGCAAAGCTTTCCATATTCCTGAGAAAGAGAAAGCTCATATTCATGTGGAATTATACCAACAAGCCTTGTATGAGTTTTGTCTATAAGCTCATTTATACCTGTCCTAAGACCACTTACAACAGCTTCTGCATCAAATGAATTAACGATCAATCTTTGATCTTTGATACCAAGACGATCAAGCGTCATTCCCGTTCTTTCAGCGGCTCTTGCAGCAGTGGGCTGATGGGAAACAATAATCAAAGCCATATCGGCTTCGCTTGAAACAAGCTCAACAGTTTCGGGAGAAGCCCCCGGTGTATCAATAAGAATATAATCAAGATTGAATTTCTCTTTTGCAGCCGCCAAAACCTCTGAAATTTTCTCAGCACCAAAGCTTTCTTCGGCTTCAAGGGGGGCTGCGCAGAAAAAAAGATTTTCATTTCTTCGGTCTGCAAGCACAGCTCTCTCTATATCGCATCTGCCGCAAATAACATCGCAGATATCATAAACAACAGAATCTTCACAACCAAATATCAGGTCAAGAGAACGGTTTGAAAAATCGCAATCAACAGTCAAAACTCTCTTGCCTCTATTGGCAATTGCAAAAGCAAGATTGGCTGTTACGGTTGACTTTCCAACTCCACCCTTGCAGGAGGTTATAATTATTGTTTGGCAAGAAGATTTTGCAAACGCAGTATCCGTTGTCGCATCATCCATACCAAAAAACCTCCTTTTAAGAAAATTATTTTAGTATATTTTATCACAAAGTGTGGATTTTGTCAATGAGTCTTAGCAATAATTTAGCATCTTCATTTCATTTTTTTCCATTTAATGAAAATTTATTCATATCTATCAAAATGCTGTATTAGCTCTTGATTTTTCAGAAAAATTGTTATATAATACATGTGTATGTCATAAAAAGAGGAAGGATAGCAGTTTATATGAAACGCAAATATGCAGAAGAAAATCTTGAAATAGTAAAATGCTGTGCTTATTGCGAGAAGGCAACTCCCCTTGCCGGTGACGAATATGTGCTTTGCGAAAAACGTGGGGTAGTTTCTCTTACGCATCATTGCCGCCGATTTGCATACGATCCTCTCAAAAGAATCCCTAAGCGTATGCCTTCTATGTCTGCCTCCGCAAATATGGAAATAGAATTTCCGGATGTATAATGATATTACATAACAAAACCTGCTGAGCTATATAGCCCGGCAGGTTTTGTTTTTTACAGCTTATCGTTTATAAGACAGGTGATCCGTTTTGCCAACCTAAAGGGCGCCACAACAACTCCGATAAAAACAGAAACAGAAAACTTTGTCCAAATATAAATAAGCCAAGCTATTCCTGTGAGCCACGAGAAAGCTTCGGGCTGAATTCTGCTAAGTGTTTTCCAGCCGAAATAAGTACAACACAGCATAATTATCAAAGCGACCGCCCCATCAGAATTCAAAGAATTGATGGTTATCCCCCAAAGGACATAGGCAAACACCGCAACCATTGCATAGTATCCCAATTTAGATATAAAGAAACCCTTTAACTTACTCCAAAAAGGATTCTTGCAATGAGTGCTTTTATTGTTTCCACAGGAATAGCCGTTTGACACATAATCGGTCTGTGCCCGATAAGTATTGTTTTGAACAGGCTTCACTTTTGTTGAGGCAAGACCGGATGCTATATTGGAGAAACTGCTTTGTTCGGTGGGTACATAAGATGACTCTTCTGCTAACGGCTCTTTCTCAAAGTCTGAAGGCTCATCAGCCAATATGTCGGCATTATCCTTTTCATCTTGCTCAATCATAGCAAGATCGAGCACAGGTATGTTTTTGGGCAAAGGGCGATCCTTTATCTTGTTATAATAGAGTGCGCTTGAAGTGAATACCAAGCGGCACTCCGGGGTTGCAATAACATCCTTTTCGGAAAGCTTATAGCGTCCGGAGATAATATCATTATTGATGGTTATGCTCTGTCCCACGGGGATGACGAATTCAAAATCAGAACCGTTATGTAATATCGCAGCCCCTTCAAGAGTTGCATCAAGATTTTGAAGCTCGGTTTCGCCCTCGTCACTAATTGAAAAGCGAGTCCATCTTGGTGCATATTTCCTATTTGCGAAAAGAATAAGAACACCGTCTTTTATTGTTTTATTCTTATTATCTATTCTGACAAAATCGTCTTCAGTAACGATAACACCGTCAACATTATTGCCATCATACAAAATGCCGAGTATACTGTCAAGGTCATAAAGATTCCATCTGTCGTTTTCAAAAATAAACCTCGCATGATTCATTGATGAAATCTTTGATGAAAGTACAATATCGCCGGCTGTATTTCGGCCGCAAAGCACCTCTTTCTTGCCGAAAGAAGAGAGGTATATCTCAATTGGCTCTTTTTCGGCATCGAAAATAAATATTCTTTGACCTGCTGCGAGATCAATATCTGCCTGAAGGTTACTATTTTCCATTTATAACTCCTTAGTGAAAATTCCGTAAGATGCTAAGCTACATTTTATCATACTTTCTGCTAATCGTCAAGAGAAATAAAGCAAACCGCATCTTATATTTGAGACTCAATAAATCAAAATTCAAATATAAAAATAGGCTGATTGACACTCATCAGCCTATTTGGGGTTAGTATATTTTATATTAACAATGGTATTGTTATTGCCGCAAACAGATTTGATATCATAGCAAGTGTTACACCTGTTCTGCAGCCCTCATTCACAAGCTCACATTATAAATTTTTGTGTTATAAGCACATCAGTCTTCTGCTTTTGCCAGGTGCAGGGTATATTCCTCCAGGCACATACCCAGCTTATACATTCTTGTTGCGTGGTATCTGCCGACAAAGCGGTAATGCCAAGGCTCAAAGCTATAGCCGGTTATGTCAACCTTATCCTCGGGAAAGCGTATTACAAATCCAAATTTGTGGCAATTTTCCTTTAGCCATGTATAAGCCTCTTTTTTCGCAAAAGCCACATCGGCAGAGGAAAGATTGTGCATATCACAGCAAAGACCGGTTTGGTGCTCGCTTGTGCCCGGAAAAGCAGAATATGTGAGCACTATTTCTTTAGCTTCAGCTTCACTTAGATTTGGATTTTGAGCCATTTCACGCTGAAGATATGTTGTGAAAAGGGACACCTGCTTTTGATATGAGCGATATCCGCTTGTGACCGAAACATCTGTGTAGCCTGCGCTTTTAAGCTCAATGAACATTGCTTCAAGTGCTTTTTCGGCACATTCGACCATCTGCTCCTTGCGACCGTCCTGTCTGACATTCACAATTGATATCAGATTTTCGGGTATATCATCCTCTGAAATATGATTGGTTTTGTTTACGAGAATGAGATATGCGTCTCTATCCTCGGGATTCATATATTGCTCGTATTCCGAAAGATCATTTACAAAATCAAGATCGGTTATATCTCCGATATCTGGATCCTCTTCAATTCCTTCAAGCGACTGAGAGCCCTTTATGCGGAAGGTGATCTCAGAATAATATGGAACTCCCTCATCATCCTTACCTTTTTCCGTGCGACAGATGGCTATAATATGTTCTTCTTCGCTTTTTTCTATGTTGATACCGTTAATATAAAGCTCGGCAAAGGAGAGGGGAATCCAAACATTTTCGCTCTCACGCACAAGTGCCGCACCCTCCATATTAACTATATCTCCATTGATCTTTGCAGATCTGCTGCCAATGGTAAATTCGATATATTCTTCATTTGAAGCGGTGTATCGGAGGGAATCCTTTGTGCCGCTGACGATAAAGCTGCACATATCGGAAAGCTCGGTTATGTTCATATAAAGAACGTTATTGACGGTGAGGGATGAAAGCTCATTCTCACCCATAATATAGCTATAGCTTGTGTTCGCTTTTTCAGGGGCAACATAAAGAGAGGAAAGCAAAAGCGAAAAGCCGATAACAAGCATTGCGATGAGCATAGCAAAGAATATAAGCACATTTTTCAAGATGCTTTTTACATCTTTAGGAGCTTTAGCCTTTCTTTCTATGGTGGGAGAGGCTTTTTTGACATTAGCTGAATTTGGCATAATTCTGCTGTTGCTTATTGGCCTTTGATTGCTTGAAAAAACTTTTCTTTCGCTATTTGCAGGTCTATTCTGAACATGGTTTTGTGTGCCGTTTGTGCTTGGCCTTCTGACCTGGCCGGGGATATTTCTCGGCGGCACCTGCGTGTTTGAGCTTGCAGGTCTTTTCACAAACTCGTTGTTTTCATCAAAATTATTCATCTTGCAGCCTTTCTCTGTCACCTTTTATTTTGTTTCGATAACGATAAAATACGGTGATGTTTTAGAATTAAGTATTTTGATCTGCGTGCAGCAGATCTTTCTTCGGTCAAGTCCCTCAAGATATTCGCATATCATTTTACCTTCGGCATCACCCTCGGCGTGACCGGGATACACAGCCACATTAAGCACCGAGTCTGCTCCCAGCAGGCTGATTGCCGCCTTGATTGCAGGCATAGTTGTTTCACGCATTGTTGTTATGCTTTTGTCACCGCCCGGAAGATATCCAAGGTTAAACATTCCGGCTTTTATAGGACCTTCAACATAATTCAGCACATTGTGGTGCGAATCCTTTATGAGGGTGTAATTTTCGGGACACCCAAGCTCTCTTAGTTTTTTAGCTGTTGAATCAAGAGCCTGCTGTTGAATGTCAAAGGAATAAACATGACCGCTCTTTCCAACTGTTTTTGATAAAAATGCGGTGTCATATCCGTTTCCCATTGTAAAATCAACTGCCGTATCGCCTTCTCCTAAGTGATTTAATATAAAGCGTTTATGAAGCTCAAGAAGATCAAGCATTGTCGGTTTTCTCCTTAGTTTTTATGTATGTCCGAGCGCAGGAATTTCATTGCACGCTCCACGGCGTCCTTTGAATCATACCAAGGCTCTTCGTCATATCGATAATCATATTTTTTGCAGAACCAGCTAACATCATTTCTTAACTTATCAAAATATTTATACTGAGGCTCTGAGCAGTGCTCTTCAAATTCACTGTATTTCTTTTTATTTAGCCTATCCATTGCATATCCAACCATTCTGCGATAGTGTGGCAGACAATAATAGGGTTGATTTTTAACAAGTGCAGGAAAATCGGCTTGGCTTTCCCAAAGAAGAACAGAGGTCTCTATCATATGCTCAAAGTGATATTCGATGCGAGAGCAAACATAGCAGGTACTCTCAAGAGCTTTTATGCGCTTCACCGCACGCTCGCCCCTCTTTCCGGCAAGCTTTCCTGCAAGAGTATCCTTCATTTCGTCTCTAAGCTCATTAAGGTGGCTTTCAAGAGTCAGCGCCATGCCAAGGCGGTTTTTGCGAACAAACATCATATCATAATGAGTGCGGCAGAAGCCTTCTTTATTGGTTTTTATTCTTGTGTCCGGCTCCATCATTGAGGCTCCGAGTATGAGATCAAGCTCGTTTTCCTCAAGCTTTCTGTAAATTGCGCAAAATGGGCAACCGACCTCGGGCTTTTCGGCTCCTTCTCTAAAAGCTTCGTTCACCGGTATTGCATAGATCTGTTCCATAAATACTCCTTAAATTTGCTCTTGTAATATCCAAAAAAATAATATATAATATATTAAGCAAGCATAGCATTTATCATTATAACACTTTTGATATGCCCAATGCAAGTACAAAATATGAATTTTTGAGGATTTAAAGTGAACATTTGTTTAGAAAAACGCCCCATGGATATTTTTGAAGAGAGAAATGAGAATGGGGTTACATATATAAAAATCGATAATGTCAGAGGATTTTCGGTTTCAAAAACCTTTGACTGCGGACAGTGCTTTAGATTTGAGCCTGTGCCGGAAACAAAGCACGAGACGGAATTTTCAGGGGTTATCTGCGGAAAATTTATTTCTGTGGCACAGGATGGAGAAAGTATTTATATCTATAACTGCGATTCGGATTTTTATCTTGGTTATATGAGGGCTTATCTTGGACTCGACATTGATTATGAAAATATAAGACGGGATATTGAAGCACGCTGTCCCGGTGAATACATGCTTTCGGCTATGGAGCGTGGAGACGGAATAAGAATACTCAGGCAGGAAAAATGGGAAACGCTTTGTTCGTTTATCATTTCCCAAAACAACAATATTCCGAGAATCAAAAAGATCATTCGCCATCTTTCTGCCAAATGCGGAAATGAAGTTGATGTGACTGGCATGAGAGAGCACGGCGCCAGTGAAAAGGAATATTCGTTTCCAACTCCTGAAGCTGTTTTAGAGCTTGGCGAGGACGGACTCAGAGAGCTTCGTGTGGGATTCAGAGCAGCATACATATATGATGCCGCAAAAAAGGTGGCAGACGGCGAGCTTGATCTTGATGCTGTTTCTAAGCTTTCATGTGAGAAGTGCCTTGAGGCTCTTTGCATGGTTTACGGCGTTGGTATGAAGGTTGCCTCCTGCACTGCACTGTTTTGCATGGAAAAATACGATTCCTTTCCGATAGATGTCTGGATTCGCCGCATTCTCAGTGAAAAATTCCCTGATAGCTTTGATCCCAAAACTCTTGGTGACTATGCGGGTATCGCTCAGCAATATATGTTTTATGCCGCACGTTTTGATTGACAAAATCTGCTATTTGTGATATAATGATAAATTACGATGGTATGCTGAAAATTATGGAGGGGTAAATGGTCGAAATAACCGATGTTATAAAAGATAGCCTTGCAGCAAAATCGGGCATTGAGCCCTTTGATATCCTTGTTTCTATCGATGGAAACGATATAAACGATGTTCTTGATTACCGCTTTTATCTGGCGGCCGAGAAAATTGAGCTTAAGCTCCTTCGAGAGGCCATAGAATACACTGCAAGTATCAGTAAGGACGAATATGAGGATATCGGTCTTGAATTTGAAAGACCTCTTATGGATAAAAAGCATTCCTGTGAAAATAAGTGCATCTTCTGTTTTATAGACCAGCTGCCGCGCGGAATGCGAAAATCCCTGTATTTCAAGGATGACGATTCCCGGCTCTCTTTTCTGCACGGAAACTATATCACTCTGACGAATCTGCATCAGGAGGATATTGACCGCATCCGGGAGATGCACATCTCTCCGGTGAATATTTCCGTTCATACCACCAATCCGGAGCTTCGTGTGAGGATGATGCACAATAAGCG
>JAZUQN010000030.1:0-2625 GCA_045605745.1 Eubacteriales bacterium | reverse complement strand
ACTTTGACATGTATAGAGTCAATAATTGGGAGGATCTTTATTCAACCGGATATTTTGACTATATGGATGAAGGCGGAATTCTTGCCATTGAGTGGAGCGAAAATATTGCTTCTGCCTTGGACGAAAATACAATTTATGTTGAAATTATAAGAATTTCCGATAATGACAGAAAAATTATTATCAAGCAAGGTGCCAATCTATGAAAATTTTATGTTTGGAATGCTCTGCAACCCCCGCCTCGGTTGCAATCATTGATAACGGGAAGATAATTGGGAGCTCCTACACTAACGTTAAGCTTACCCACTCACAAACGCTGATGCCGATGATCAAATCTCTGTTGGATGCAACACTTCTTAATGCCGATAGCATAGACGGCATAGCCATTTCCAACGGGCCCGGTTCCTTTACCGGTATCAGAATCGGAATCAGCACTGCCAAGGGCTTTGGTTTTTCAAAGGATCTTCCCTGTGTGGGTGTTTCCACATTACGAGCAATGGCAGAAAACTTTAAAGGTTCAAACTGCATTGTTTGCGCTGTGATGGACGCAAGATGTAACCAGGTATATAACGCTATATTTGATATTGACGGTGATGATACACAGCGTCTTTGTGACGACAGAGCGATCCTTTGTAACGAGCTTGCCGAAGAAATAACCAAGCTTATTAGCGAAAAGAATAAGAGAATTATCATTTGCGGTGATGGTGCGGAATTATTCTATAAATTTGTATCAGAAACAGACGATATTCAGCTTGCACCGCAAATGTACCGTTTTCAAAACGCCGCTGCTGTAGGACTTGCTTCGTTAGAAGATTTCGAAAACAACAACACAATAACAACCGACTGCCTTTTACCTGTTTATCTCAGGTTACCACAGGCAGAACGGGAATTAAAATCCAAAAATATTCAGGAGGAAAAATTATGAAAATTGCAATCGGATGTGACCATGGTGGTCTTGAACACAAAAATGCCATCGTTGACTTCTTAAAGGAAAAGGGCTTTGAGGTTAAGGATTTTGGTATCTATGAGCAGGTTTCGGTTGATTATCCTGTTATTGCAAAAAAGGTTGCCGAAAGTGTTTCCTCGAAAGAAACCGAATTAGGTATACTTATTTGCGGCACCGGTATCGGTATGTCACTTGCCGCTAACAAGGTTAAGGGTATAAGAGCTGCTGCCTGCAGTGAACACTTTTCTGCCAAATACACCCGTCTTCACAACAACTCAAATATTCTTTGCCTTGGCGGCAGAGTTATTGGTGTTGGCACAGCAATTGAACTGGTTGATCTGTTTGTTAATACCGAATTTGAAGGCGGCCGTCATCAGCGCAGAGTCGATATGATAACCGAAATTGAAAACGGCTAATATGACAGAAATTAAACCTATCGCTTATATACATAACGATTTCAAAAAAAAATTTGGCATCCCACGTCAAAGCGGCAGAGTATCCTCCATCAAAAGCAAAATCGTCTTTGAACCTGAATTTCGTGTTAAAGAAGCACTAAGAGGAATTGAAGAATTTTCCCATCTCTGGCTGATTTTTGATTTTTCACAGTCACATCGTGAGGAGTGGTCCCCTACCGTTCGTCCACCAAGACTTGGCGGTAATAAAAGAATTGGCGTTTTTGCCAGCCGTTCCCCCTTCAGACCAAATTCACTTGGTCTATCCTGTGTCAGACTTGTGCAGGTCAAAGCCGACGAAAAGGATGGCGATGTTCTGATAGTTGCCGGGGCAGATTTATTGGATGGTACACCGATATATGACATCAAGCCGTATATCCCATATTCTGATTGTATACCGGATGCTTTGGGAAGCTATGCAGAAGAAAACAAAGCGCATCGTTTGCATGTGGTTTTTAAGGAAGATTACTCAAACGGTTTTACGGATGAGTTTTTAGACTCAGTTACAGAATGTATAGCCGATGACCCAAGGCCTTCATATCAGAATGATGATAAAAGGGTTTACAATATGCGTTTTGGAGAATATGATATAAGCTTTACGGTAAATAACGATACCGCAACAGTTATAGAAATAAAACATACTTAATGAGGTATAAAATGAAAAAGTTTAAATTTTTATTATCAATTTCACTAATACTCTGTTTGGCCGTTCACCTTGTGGGTTGCGGAAATAATGAAGAAAAAACTTCAAAAAAGGAATCTTCCTCTTCAAAAACTTCCGAAAAAACAGACACGGACACTTCCACATCACAACTTGACACTTCTGTTCCTCAGGTTGAAGAGCTTACATGGGAAACATTTGCTACCGATGAGTGCCCTTTGATGAAAAATATCTATCATCGTGGCATGGGTGCTGTGGCTCCTGAATGTACCGAACAGGCATACAGACTTGCCGCAAAGGCAGGTTACAAATATGCCGAAAACGATCTTTGGTTCACCGCAGACGGTTATCCCGTTATGGTACACATGAAGGATCTTTCTGTGACCAGTGACGGCAAAGGAAATGTAACCGATGTTACTTTGGAGTATTTAAAATCACTTGACTTTGGCAATTCTGTAAAATTCGGTGATAAATATAAGGGCACTAAGGTTCTTACCTTTGAGGAATGGATAGCCCTCTGTAAGGAACTTAATATTAAGCCCTATATTGATTGTAAAATGTTTGCACAA
>JAZUQN010000029.1:0-4506 GCA_045605745.1 Eubacteriales bacterium | reverse complement strand
GCTCACATTTTATGACAGACGAGCTTTTTAGAAAAATGCTGGCGGATGCTGCAAAGGATGCCGGCGTTTCGCTGAGGCAGATAGAAGGCAGACAGCAATCGCCCGATCATCCCATTCTTTGGAATGTTAAAGAAACCGATTATCTAAAATTCTATATTTTTCAGATTGTTTAAGGAGATACAAAATGAACATTATTGAAACGCTTGCAAAAGAATTTAATTTAAGAGTTGATCAGGTTGAGAAAACCGTTGCTCTCATTGATGAAGGGAATACTATTCCATTCATTGCCCGCTACCGCAAAGAGGTCACCGGAAGTCTTGATGACACAACTCTCCGTGACCTTGATGATAAGCTTACATATCTTAGAAATATAGAAAAGAGAAAGCAGGAGGTTAAAGACCTTATTGCTGCCCAAGAGAAGCTTACTCCCGAAATTGAGGCTGCTATCGATTCGGCTCTTACTATCACGGAGGTTGATGATATTTACCGTCCTTTCAGACCAAAGAGAAAGACGAGGGCTTCTGTTGCAAGAGAAAAGGGACTTGAACCCTTGGCAGAGCTTCTTATGGAGCAGAGAGATGCATATGAGGCAGAGCTTATCCAGCTTGCAGAGGGATTTGTTGACTCCGAAAAGGGTGTGGAGAGTGCTGATGATGCACTTTCGGGCGCAAGGGATATCATTGCAGAGGATATTTCCGATAATGCTGAATATAGAAAAACGATTCGCTCGCTTACATTTGGTAACGGTTTGCTGATTTCAAAGGCTGCAACAGAAGAGGATACCGTTTATTCTCAATATTATGATTACAGCGAGGGCATAAAAACTATGCCGGGGCACAGAATCCTTGCGGTCAACCGTGGCGAAAAGGAAGAAAAGCTGAAGGTCAGCGTTGAAATATCCGAGGATATTATCCTTAATTATCTTTTCAGCATGGTGATTACAAATCTGAAAAGTCCTGCTGAAAAACAGCTTGAGATGGCCATAATCGATAGCTATGAAAGACTTATTGCTCCTTCTGTTGAGCGTGAGATACGTTCGGATATGTTTGATAATGCGGCAGAAGGTGCACTTGTTAATTTTGAGGTAAATCTTAAAAACCTTCTTATGCAGGCTCCCCTTAAGGGAAAGACCGTTCTCGGATATGACCCCGGCTACAGAACCGGATGCAAGCTTGCGGTTGTTGATAAGACCGGAAAGGTGCTTGACACTGCCGTTATCTATCCAACAAAGCCACAAGAGAGAATAGAAGAGAGCAAAAAGAAGGTTCTTTCATTAATTAAAAAATATGATATAAATGTTGTTGCCATCGGAAACGGTACCGCTTCAAAGGAAAGCGAAATTTTCATCGCCAACACTCTCCGTGAGCTTGACGGAAGTGTTAAATATGTTATGGTCAGCGAGGCCGGTGCATCGGTTTATTCAGCTTCAAAGCTGGCGGCAGATGAATTTCCGGATTTTGATGTTACACAGCGTTCTGCGGTGTCAATTGCTAGACGCTTGCAAGATCCTCTTGCTGAGCTTGTGAAGATCGATCCAAAGGCAATAGGTGTTGGTCAGTATCAGCATGATATGAAGCAGGCAAGACTGGATAGTGCTCTTGGTGGTGTTGTTGAAGGTTGCGTTAACAGCGTTGGAGTTGATTTGAACACCGCTTCTCATTCACTTCTTTCTTATATTGCCGGTATAGGTGCACAAGCGGCAAAAAATATCGTTAAATACCGTGAAGAAAACGGTGAATTTACATCTCGAAAAGAAGTTTTGAAGGTTCCAAAAATCGGCGCAAAGGCATACGAGCAGTGTGCGGGATTTTTGCGTGTACCAACCTCAAAGCAGATACTTGACAATACCGGAGTTCACCCCGAGTCATATGAAGCGGCTACATCGCTGCTTTCGATGTTCGGGTATACAGAGGACGATGTTAAGGCGAGCAAGCTTGGTGAGCTTCGCACCAAGGTGATGGGCAAGGGCTTGAAAAATGTTGCAAATGAATTGGGAATAGGCGAACCCACGTTGCTTGATATTATAGGAGAGCTTGAAAAGCCCGGCAGAGATGTTCGTGATTCAACTCCTCCTCCGGTGCTTCGTGATGACATTCTCGATATGAACGATCTCAAGCCCGATATGGAGCTTGTTGGCACTGTTAGAAATGTTATTGACTTTGGTGCTTTCGTTGATATTGGAGTTCACCAGGACGGTCTTGTTCACATTTCTCAGATCTGCGATAAATATATTAAACACCCATCCGAGGTCCTTGCTGTTGGTGATATAGTTAATGTAAAGGTTCTTTCGGTTGATGTGGCGAAAAAGAGAATCAGCCTAACTATGAAAGGTTTGAAAAATTAACATATACAAAAATAAAATTGATGTTTGGTTGCATATAAAAAAACAAGCTGTCGGTTTTTGTGAAAAGTGCACAAATATTGTGTGTGAAGTTTGGCAGTTTACCCACTTCCATTTTTTAATAAAATTTGGTATAATATATCTGTTAAAAATTATATTCCCGAATCGCGGTCATTGCGATTCAAATTCAAGGAGGATAACAAATGGCAAGCCTTTCCCTTAAACATATTTACAAGAAATACCCCGGTGGTGTTACTGCGGTTTCTGATTTCAACCTTGAAATCAAGGATAAAGAATTCCTCGTTCTCGTTGGACCTTCCGGTTGCGGTAAGTCTACAACTCTTCGTATGATTGCAGGTCTTGAAGAGATTTCTGAGGGCGAACTTTTTATCGGTGACAGACTTGTAAATGATGTTGCACCAAAGGACAGAGATATTGCAATGGTGTTCCAGAACTATGCTCTGTATCCTCATATGTCAGTCTTTGATAATATGGCATTTGGTCTTAAGCTCCGTAAAACACCAAAGGAAGAGATAAAGAGAAGAGTTGAAGAAGCAGCCCGAATTCTCGATATAACACACCTTCTTGAAAGAAAGCCTAAAGCTCTTTCCGGTGGTCAGAAACAGCGTGTTGCGCTCGGTCGTGCGATCGTGCGTTATCCTAAAGTGTTCCTTCTCGACGAGCCTCTGTCAAACCTTGATGCAAAGCTTCGTGCAGCCATGAGAACAGAGCTTACAAAGCTTCACAAGAGCGTTGGAACAACCTTCGTATACGTTACTCATGACCAGGTTGAGGCTATGACCATGGCGAGCCGTATCGTTGTTATGAAGGACGGTGTTATTCAGCAGGTTGATACACCTCAGAATCTTTATGATAAGCCTTGCAATATCTTTGTTGCAGGATTTATCGGAACACCTCAGATGAACTTTATCGACGGTACACTTTCAAAGAAGGGTGACGATGTATTCTTCACATTTGAAGAGAAGGTGACAATTAAGCTTCCCGCAGATAAGACTGCAGAGGGCGTTCTTGACGATTATATCGGCAAGGAGGTTATCGTTGGTATTCGTCCTGAGTGCATCCACGATGAGCCTGTACATCTTGCAACGTTTGCAGATGCGGTTGTTGATACAAGTGTTGAAGTTACTGAGCTTATGGGTGCTGAGATCTATCTCTACCTCAAGGTTGGTGAGGAGACTAATCTTATTGCAAGAGTATCCTCCAGATCTACATCCAGAGCAGGCGATGAGATCAAGGTTGCATTTGATACATCCAGAATTCACATCTTTGATAAAGACACCGAGCGTTGCATCGTTCACTAATTTAGATCATAAGGGAATGAGCCTTCAGGCTCATTCCCTTTTTAGGAGACAATATGAAAAAACCTATTAAACTGTGCCCTGAGAGAGCTTGGAGAACATATATGGGCGGCAAGCTTATTGACAAGTTTCACGGCAAATCCGGAGCAACAGACTCTAATTTTCCCGAAGAGTGGCTTATGAGCGTTGTAAGAGCAAAGAATCCGGGGAGGGAAGATATAGTTGAAGGTCTTAGCCGTGCTGAGGATGGGAGATTGCTCAAGGATATAATTTCGGCTGATCCTGTTTCTGTGCTTGGAAAAAAACATTATCAAAAATATGGTAAAGAGCCGGGCGTTCTTGTTAAATTGCTTGATGCAGGAGAGAGACTTGGTATTCAAGTCCATCCCACGAGAGAAAAGGCGAAAAAATATTTTGATTCTGAATATGGGAAAACCGAATGCTGGCATATTATTGATGTTCGGGATGACTGTGATGAAGAGCCTTGCGTATATATAGGATTTAAAGAGGGAATCACAAGACAAAAATGGGAAAAATGCTTCTATGAACAAAATATATCTGAAATGCTTTCCTGCCTTAACAGAGTTCCTGTTAGGATCGGAGATACCATTCTTGTTCGTGGCGGTGTTCCTCACGCAATTGGAGCCGGTTGCTTGCTTATTGAAATTCAAGAGCCTACCGATTACACCTTAAGAACTGAAAAAACTCCTATTATGGGCGATGATTGGGAGGCACGCTGTCATTATGGAATAGGTTTTGATGCAATGTTTGATTGCTTTGAATATGACGGACTTTCTCTTGAGGAAGAACGCAAAAAAAGCGGCATTAAACAACTTCGAATAGAAT
>JAZUQN010000028.1:0-6660 GCA_045605745.1 Eubacteriales bacterium | reverse complement strand
GTTCAACAACCTCTCCTGCGGCAATAAGGTTTGCCACAGCAAAGCTAAGTACATTTATTTTTCCCACAGCAAACCCTCCTTTTTGTTATTTCAGCTTGCGCTGTATCTCAAAGAGAAGCTGCATAGCTTCATATGGTGAAATCGTGTTAAGATCTATAGCCTTCAGCTCCTCTATCGCCTGATCTCTCAGACATTCTTCAAAGCTGATGGTCATTTCTTCTTCAATTTTAAGTGTTTCTTCGGTATTTATGCTTGTTTTAAGACCAGACGAGGTCTTTTCAATAGCTTGAAGCACATCCTTTGCCCTTCTTATAACCTCATTTGGCAGTCCGGCCAGCTTTGCAACTTCAATACCATAGCTGTCATCGGTTGAGCCTCTGACTATTTTACGAAGGAATGTGATGCTGTCGCCCCGTTTTTTCGCTGCGATATTGTAATTAACAATGCCTTCAAATTCATCCTCAAGAGTTGTCAGCTCATGATAATGGGTTGCAAAAAGAGTTTTTGCACCTATTTTTTTTGAATTTGTATATTCAGCAATTGCTCTTGCAATGCTCATTCCGTCAAAGGTGCTCGTGCCTCTTCCGATTTCGTCATAAACGATAAGAGAACGCCTTGTGGCGTTTTTGAGGATATAAGCCACCTCATTCATTTCAAGCATAAATGTAGATTGACCGGATGCCAGGTCATCGGATGCGCCAACACGGGTAAACACCTTGTCAACAATACCTATCCTTGCATCGGACGCCGGCACAAATGAACCTATCTGAGCCATAACGGTTATAAGAGCAACCTGTCTCATATAGGTTGATTTACCTGCCATGTTAGGCCCTGTTATAAGCATCAGGCGTTTTGTTTTACAATCAAGGTCAACATCGTTTGGCACAAAATATGTATCCTTTACAAACTGCTCAACAACAGGATGCCTGCCATCCTTTATGATAATCGAATCACTGTCATCAATTTCGGGGCAAATATATTTATTGCGAGCCGCAACCGCACCAAGCGACATATAAACATCAAGCTCAGCAAGCGTTGCCGCTGTCTTTTGAATTCTATAGCTGTTTTCGGCAACGAGCGACCGCACCTGCTGGAAAAGATCATATTCAAGGCTGCAAATCTTATCTGCCGCCCCAAGAATAGTTGCCTCGGTGTCCTTTAGCTCCTCGGTTATGTATCTCTCGCAGTTTGCTAAAGTCTGTTTTCTAATATACCTGTCGGGAACAAGATCAAGATATGATCTTGTCACCTCAATATAGTATCCAAAAACCTTATTATAGCTTATTCTAAGCTTAGGGATGCCCGTCAGCTCTCGTTCTTCGGTTTCTATTTTTGTTATCCAGCTCTTTCCGTCTGTCATAACAGATCTTAGATAGTCCACATCCTCATTCCAGCCGTCTCTTATCATGCCGCCGTCTCTAACGGAAAACGGAGGATCTTCAACAATAGAAACATCTATCGCTTCTCTCACATCAGAAAGCTCATCTAGCTCTCTGACAAGCCTTAGAAGCTCATCACTTTCGCACTTTGAAAGAAGGCTTTTCAGCTCGGGAATGATTCTAAGGGTATTTGCAACCGCCCTCAGATCCTTTGCATTTGCAGAGCCGTATACAATTTTTGAAATAAGTCTTTCAAGATCAAGCACATCCGAAAGAAGAACACCTGTTTCCTCTCTCAGCATAAAATTCTCGCAAAATTCACGAACTGCGCTCTGCCTTCTCAATATTTTTTTGGTGCTGAGAAGAGGTCTTTCGATCCATTTTCTAAGCATTCTTGCGCCTGCGGCAGTTTCGGTTTTATCAAGAACCCACAAAAGCGAGCCTTTTTTCTCCTTTGAGCGCATCGTTTCACTTAGCTCAAGGTTTCTTCTTGTGTTAAGGTCCATTTCAAGATACTGACCATCTCCATAGACATTCAGCTCCTTGATATAGGATATATCTCCCTTTTGTGTTTCTCTAACATATCCGAGAAGCGCCCCCACTGCGCAAGAAAGCACTCTGTCGCCCATAACTTTTTCACGCACATCTGCGCCGAACTGAGCTTCAATTGCTGAAGCGGCATCGGAAAGCTCAAATCTATAAGGCTGATTGTCGCTTATTAGCGCACTTGTTCTCTCGCGCATAAAATCTGCCATTTCGGGCACTTTTGAGAGGCTGACATTAAAAATAACCTCGCTTGGAGCATATGTTCCAATCTCATTTTTAAGATGAGTTAACATATTATCTCCGCCAAAAGAAGTTGCATAGACCTGAGCGGTTGAAACATCTGCAAAGCTAACTCCGCATTCAAATTCGCCCAGATAAACAGTGCAAAGATAGTTGTTTTTTGAATCTGTCAAAAGGTTTGTTTCAAGCAGTGTTCCGGGCGTTACAACCCTCACAACCTCTCGGCGAACAAGTCCCTTTGCCTGTGCAGGATCCTCTGTCTGCTCGCATATGGCAACCTTATATCCCTTCTCTATCAGCTTGCCGATATACCCCTCTGAGGAGTGAAAAGGAACACCACACATAGGTGCTCGTTCCGCTTCTCCGCAGTCTCTTCCGGTCAGCGTAAGATCCAGCTCTCTGGATGCCGTTTTGGCATCGTCAAAAAACATCTCGTAAAAATCTCCGAGACGGTAGAACAGAAGATAGTCCTTATACTGTTTTTTTATTTCAAAATACTGCTCCATCATCGGAGTCATGGCAATTACCTCTTATACTTCAAAAATTAGTGGCAACCGTGGCAGGTGCTGCAATCGTGAGTGCAGGCATTGGGGTCCTGACCTGTGATAGTCATTGTTATTGTTTGATTAACCTCGTTCATAAGAGCGTTAACATCTGCCTGTGCTGCATCAAGCTCATTGAAAATCGGGTTTGCTGTGATGGTCTTATATAGCTCGTCTATCTTTTTCTGAATCTTGCCGATAAGATCCATATCCTTATCAGCCTTTTCATATTCATATGTGAGAGCCTTCTGCTGAACATCATATTCCATCATTGCTTTATTAAGCTCAATATCCTGATCATATGCGTCCTTTGCCTTATTCAGTCTCTCCATTCTTTCGTCATTCTTTATTGCCTCGCCCAGCATAACTGCAATATCAATAATCTCCATTTTTTTCTCCTTAAAATTAAATTTTTTCGCCATACAAGGCAAAAGCCTCTGCACGGTCGATCTTTATATTAAGATATTTTCCTTCATCTGTGAGATCACCGCTAAAGAATACTATCTTATTTCCTTCTGTTCTTCCGCTCAAAAGAGCGTCATTATTTTTGCTGACTCCATCGCACAATACTCTAACAGTTTTGCCGACAAAAGGCTGATTTTTAGCAAGCGATATTTGATTTTGAGTTTCAAGAAGCCTTGCAAAACGCTTGCTCTTGACCTCCTCGGATACCTGCTCCATCTCTGCCGCAGGAGTGCCCTTTCTCGGTGAATAGATAAAGGAAAAAATCATATCATACTGCACCTCTCTGAGCATTTCGAGAGTCTCCTCAAAATCCTCCTCCGTTTCACCCGGAAAGCCAACGATTATATCTGTTGTAATTGCAATATCAGGCATTTTTTCTCTGATGTATTTAACCGTTTCAAGATACTGTGCCTTATCATAGTGGCGATTCATAGCCTTAAGCACAGTGTCGCTGCCCGATTGCAACGGCAGGTGAAAATGACGAGCAATTTTTTCATTTTCAGCCATAACATCGATAAGCTTTTTAGAGGCATCCTTAGGATGGCTGGTCATAAATCTAAGCTTAAAATCACCCTCGATTTTTGCAAGCCTTGACATAAGGTCCGCAAAATCATATTCCTCGCCCTTGGCATATGAATTTACATTCTGACCGAGCAAGGTGATGTCCTTATAGCCTTTTGCGGCAAGCTCTTCAACCTCGCTTATGATATCTTCCATAAGGCGGCTTCTCTCTCTGCCTCTGACGTAGGGCACTATGCAGTATGAGCAAAAATTATTGCATCCATACATAATGCTGACCCAAGCTCTAAAGCTACTCTCACGGGAAATCCCCAGCCCCTCAGCAACCTGATATTCTTTTTCTTCAGGGCAAAACAAACGCTTGCCCTTAACTGTTTTTTCATATAGAAGCTCAGGCAAACGGTGAAGTCCGGAAGTGCCAAAGATAAAATCCACATATGGGTAGCTTCTTTTTATCTCCTCGCACCGATGAGCTTGCGTTACCATACAGCCGCAAGCACCGATCATAAGCTCGGGATTTTTTGCTTTTAAATGTTTAAACTGACCTATGCTTGAAAGTGCCTTTTGTTCAGCGTGCTCACGCACAGCACAGGTATTAACAAGAATTAGATCTGCTTCATCCGCACAGCTTGTTATTTCATATCCCATAGAGATAGACATACCGGCAAGCTTTTCGCTGTCTGCCTCGTTTTGCTGACAGCCAAAGGTAAGCACATAAGCCTTAATTGTTCTGCCAAGCTCAAGAGACCTTTTTTTATTGATTTTCAGCATTTTTTCGCTATAATCAAAGGTTCTTTGCATAACATCCGGCGGCACAAGACTATTTATATTTTTTTCTGACATTTTTAATTTCCTTAATAAATAATAATACATATAATTATAACATTAAAGGTCGTTTTCTGTCAAGGGTTATATTAAACAAATAACAGTGTCAGGCTCAGTAGCTGATCTCTATACCTTTTCTTGGTTTTAAGCTGTCACGAAGGCCCTCGGTTGCATAAATTCCATCATCAGTAACTATAATTGCCTCAAATTCACAGGAGCCAAAAGAATAAAACTCCATTGCCTTGTCCTTTCCCATAACGAAAAGAGCTGTGGAAAGCGCATCGGCAAGAGCACCGTTATCACAAATGACCGTAACAGAACGAACACCGCTTGAAACCGGATAACCTGTCATGGGATCAATTATGTGATTAAACCTTTTGTCTCCGATCTCGATGTATCTTTCATAATCTCCCGAAACCGAAACAAAACCACTTTCAAGATTTAAAACGCCAAAAGTATTTGCAGTATTTTTCGGATCCTTCAGACCAATTTTATATAGTTCACCGTTCTTTTTTTCTCCAACGAGCGCCACATTTCCTCCAAAGGATAATATTGCACTGCTAACGCCGATTTCTTCAAGATATCCGCAAACCTTTTCGGCAGCATATCCCTTTCCTATTGCACCAAAGTCAAGCTTCATATCCGCAGATTGCATTTTTAACATATCATCCTGAAAAGAAAGCCCTCTATAACCTGTTAGCAAAAGAACCTCCGAAAGCTCATTTTCTCCCGGGAGCTCGCCCGAAAGTGCAGCATTCTCCCAAAGCTCCTTTAGGGGACAAACGGTGATATCAAAAGCTCCTTCTGTTATTTCCGAATACATTATCGAAAGTGCCAAAAGCTCCTTAAATTCAGGGGAAAGATCAAGCATAGTGTCTATGGAAGTGTTTGCAATATATGTGTCGCTGTCTTCCTTTGTTTTTGAAATGACCTTTTCTACATCGAAAATAATATCTTCGCATTCCGCAATCACCTTTTCCGGCTCCGGAGTATCAGCGGATATTTTTATTTCAATGATTGTATCCATCGCAAAAAACGAGGACTCAATATATTCCTCTTTTTTCTCACAGCCGAAAAGAGAAATAAGGAGAACAAACAATATAAGCAGTTTTTTCATACGAAAATAAATCTCCTATGTTTGAATTTAGCAAAGCTCCTTATGGTATATGCGTCAGATGTCCGAATCAAGATATGCACGAAGGACGCAAACCTGTGTTTTAGAATCAGGAATTTTGCCGCTCATAACCATTTCAACCAGGGTTCTTAGAGGTATTCTCTCTATTTCGAGAAATTCATCTTCATCCGGATGTGTTTTTCCAAAGGTGAGGCCTGTTGCAATATACATATGGATAACCTCGGTAAATATAGCAGGCGAAGGATAGAGCTTGCCTAGATATTTGAGGCTTTTGCATCTTGCCCCCGTCTCCTCTTCAAGCTCGCGCAGAGCAGCCTCTCTTGGGTCGCTGTCGCCAATCTCAAGCTTTCCTGCCGGAATCTCAAGAAGTGCCTCACTATGGGCATAGCGATACTGTCGAACACATATCACATCTCCGTCATCCGTAAGCGGTAAAACACATACAGCGCCCTTATGATGAACTATCTCTCTTATACTCTCCGCTCCATTCGGCAATTCAACCTTATCTACACTAACCTTTATGACCTTGCCGTCAAAGACTTCATTTGATGACAACTTTTTCTCCTCTAAATACATATACACACCTCGCACAAAATTAATTTAATCAATATATTATACAACAAAATACAAATAAAGTAAATATATAACTTGATTTATTTGCGATTTTAAACTATAATATATTATGAGGTGATCTATATGAACAAAGAGGAGCTTTCAAGGCTCTCATCCGTTATAGGTGAAGAAAAAACCGAAATGCTTAAAAATTGTCACATTGCAGTTTTCGGTGTTGGCGGTGTTGGCGGACACATCTGCGAGGCACTGGCAAGATGCGGAATCGGCAAAATTGATATTTTTGATAATGATATCGTTTCCCCTTCAAATCTCAACAGGCAGATAATCGCACTTCATTCAACACTTGGAAAAAAGAAAGTAGATGTTATGAAGGAGAGGCTTTGCGATATCAATCCCGAGCTTGTGGTGAATGCATATGATGTGTTTTACAGCAATG
>JAZUQN010000027.1:0-4520 GCA_045605745.1 Eubacteriales bacterium | reverse complement strand
ACTCTTCTCGGGACTTCGCTCTCGCATAAACGAAACAAATATTCCCGTTCCCTTCCGTGGTCTTGCGGTTACCCTCATTGCTGCATCCTTTATTTCACTTGCTTTTATGGGATTTAGCGGCATTGTTGAAAATATTTTTGCTTAATATGAGGTGCTGATTATGGAAATTTTAATTGCATTTCTTGTTATACTTGGAGTTTCGCTCACGGCAGGAATTATGTTGCTTATTTTCTCTCATTTTTTTGCTGTTGAGAAAAACGAGCAGGAAAGCTTGATAAGAGAATGTCTGCCCGGAATCAACTGCGGTGCTTGCGGATATAAGGGCTGTGATGACTATGCTGCAGCCCTTGCAAAAGGCGGTGTTAAACCAAGTCTTTGCATTCCCGGCGCACAAAATGTTGCCAACAAAATAAGTGAAATTCTTGGAGTTGAGCCGGAAAAATTTGAGGATGTTGTTGCATTTGTTGCCTGCAACGGACATTGCGGCGTTACATCCCCTGTGGCTCACTATGATGGTGTTCAAACCTGTCGAGCAGCATCTATGCTCTATGGCGGAACAAACTCATGCCGTTTTGGCTGTCTCGGCTTTGGAGATTGTGCGGCAGTTTGCCCCTCAGGTGCTATATGCCTTGCAGACGGCATAGCTCATGTTGATACTTCACGCTGTGTAGGCTGTGGCCTTTGCAAGCAAGCTTGCCCCAAACAAATCATTTCAATGCTTCCGCAGATGGCGGCAACCGCTGTTATGTGTAGCAACAAGCAAAAGGGTGGCGAGGCTATGAAAGCTTGCAAAAACGCTTGTATCGGCTGCAAAAAGTGTGAAAAGTCCTGCCCCTCAGGTGCTATTACGGTTAAGGATAATTTGGCTGTGATCAACTATGATAAATGTACTTATTGCGGCCTTTGTGTAAACGAATGTCCAACCGGCTGTCTTAAAAAGGTATTTTTCCCGGATCTTCCGGAGGATTATGACAGCAAAGCCCTTGCAGATTGATATGAAAGAAAAGAAAGTAACCGGCAGATTTCATTTGCGCAACGATATAATTTTTATTGCGGCTATTCTTCTGATAGCAGCTGTGGGAATTTTATATTTGTTCGTATTCAGAAGCGGTGGGGATACCGTAAAGGTTACTATAGATGGCGAGCTTTATGGCATTTACCCCCTATCCGAGAATATCACGGTGGATATAAGGACAAGCGCAAATAGCTCACAGCTAAACCGTCTGACGATCCGTGATGGTAAGGCTTATATGGAAAGCGCAACCTGCCCCGATGGAATCTGCGTTGATCACCATCCGATCTTCAGAAACGGCGAAAGCATCGTTTGTCTCCCAAACAAGGTGGTTGTAACGGTGTTTACCGAAAAAGACGCATCCTCTCCCGATATTGTGGCATAGGGGGTAAGTTATGAAAAACAGATCTAAAACCGTGGCATTTCTCGGCTTGTGCTGTGCACTTGCTTTGATGCTATCATATGTAGAAATTCTGATGCAGCCGCTTTTCGCCACTATTCCCGGGATAAAAATGGGGCTTCCCAATATTATAATCATATTCTTGCTTTACCGCCGAAACGCCGCCTCGGCCATCGGAGTTTCTTTGCTCCGCATTATTCTTGTGAGCATACTCTTTGGAAACGCAATGGCACTTTTCTATAGCCTTGCCGGTGGATTTCTGAGCATTTTCACCATGATTTTGCTTCGCCGTTTGAATTTTATGTCGGCGGTGGGAGTAAGCGTTGCAGGAGGGGTAACTCATAATCTTGGGCAGATCCTTATGGCAATGCTTTTGCTTGAAACAGTAGAGCTTGGGTATTATCTGGTAGTGCTCACCGTAACGGGAACGATTGCAGGAATTCTTGTTGGTTTGTGCGGCTCGCTTCTTATAAAAAAAGTGCCCTGAAAAATTTTAATTATATTGTATGATAATCTGAATAAAACAGTTGACAAAGTAAAAGCTATATGTTACAATGTGGTGATTAAAAAAATATTTTTAGGAGACATTATTATGAAAAAATTTCTCGCAATCACACTCTGTCTTCTAATGGCAGCTTCTGCAATGTTTGTTGGCTGCGCAAAGGAAGACGCAACCGTTAAATTTGGTGCCGGCTTGTATGTAAGCGCACCCACAACTGCTGATGCAACCGAAGATAAGGACGGCTCCGGTAAGCTGGATGTTACTGCCGCGGCCGTTACTGTTGATGCAAACGGTAAGATCGTTGCGTGTGCTCTTGACACGGCAAGCAACACAGTGAATTTCACAGCAGACGGAAAGGCTGTTGCAAACAGCGAATTTAAAACAAAGTATGAGTTTGGTTCAGACTACAATATGGTAGCTTACGGCGGCGCAACTAAGGAATGGTTTGAGCAGGCTGATGCTTTTGAAGCACTTGTTGCAGGCAAAACTATCTCCGAGGTTAAGGCTCTCATAGCAGATTCCAATAAGGGAAACGAAGAGGTTGTAAATGCCGGCTGCACTATTATGATTCATGAATTTGTTGGTGCTATTGAAAAGGCATATAATGCTGCAAATGTTGATGTTGCTAAGAATGCGGCTCTTAAGGTTAGTATCGCAACCGAGCAAACCTGCACAGATGCTACAGAAGAAAAAGACGGCAGCAACAAGATCGCAGTTAATGTTTTTGCTGCTGCAAACGATGCAAACGGCAAGGTTATTTCTGCTTCCAGCGACTGCGTTGAGGTGTCCTTCACCTTTAGTGCCGAGGGTGTTGCTACTCTCGACACAACAAAAACAGTTGTTTCTAAGAAGGAACAGGGCACAAGCTACGGTATGGTTGCGTACGGCGGTGCTGTTAAAGAATGGTTTGAGCAGGCTGCAGCATTTGATGCCGCTTGCGTAGGCAAGACAGGCGCAGAAATCGCAGGTCTTGTGGGCGAGGGCGGCAAGGGTATAAGCGAGCTTCAGAGCGCAGGCTGCACTATTGCTGTGACAGGCTTTGTTAAGGCTGCTTCCAAAAATTAAATTTAAATAAAGATACAAAAAAAGGAGACTCGTCTCCTTTTTTGTATAAAATAAGGTTATGAAACAAAATTTTTTATATAGGCTTGTGGCCCTTTTTATTCTTTTATGTCTCATGCTGCCCTCCTGCTCTATAGTGTCAGAGAAAACCAAATATTCTGCATACTCGATGGAATATTTTGATACGGTAATCACCGTTGTGGGATATGAAAAAACAAAGAAAGAGTTTGATGCGGTGGCAGATAAAATTTTAGCAGAATTCGGCGAATATCACCGTTTATATTCCATTTATCACCGTTTTGAAGGGCTCAATAATCTTTGCACCGTAAATGAATTGGTTGATGGTGAGCATCGCACCGTGAAGGTGGATAAACGCATTATAGATATGCTTCTCTATTCCAGAGAGATGTATGAAAAAACCGGTGGCGTTGTCAATATTGCAATGGGAAGTGTTCTGTCCCTGTGGCATAACTACCGCATACTTGGCATGGACAACCCCAAAGAGGCTTCTTTGCCGCCGATGGAAAGCCTTGTGGCTGCGGCAGAGCATACCGACATATCGGATATGGTGATAGATGAGGAAAATTGCACCGTTACACTAAAAGATCCACTTATGAAATTGGATGTGGGCGCGATTGCCAAGGGATATGCAACAGAATGTGTTGCTCGATCTCTCGAGAAGCGTGGAATAACAGGTTATGTGCTAAATGTTGGTGGAAATGTCCGTGCGATAGGCACAAAACCGGATGGGACGGAATGGACTATTGGAATTGAAGACCCAATGGGCGGAGATTACCTTGCTTATCTGAACCTAAGTGGACGATCGGTAGTCACCAGCGGGTCTTATCAGAGATTTTATTATGTGGATGGAAAGCCTTACCACCATATTATCCATCCCGACACACTGATGCCTGCCAAGGGCTTTTTGTCCGTTTCCGTGGTATGTAAAGATTCGGGATTTGGAGATGCACTTTCAACCGCCCTTTTCTGCCTTTCAAAAGAGGATGGCCTTGCATTGATAGAATCCATTTCCGATGCAGAGGCAATGTGGATTTCAGAGGATGGTACAAGGGTCGTGTCCTCCGGCTGGGACAAATATTTAAAAAAACAGGGGAAATAAAAATGCCCGAAAATATGATTTCTCATTATAGAGATATTTTAAATGTTATTGCAGAATTTGCCGCAAGCACCCTCGAGCTTGTGGGAATTCTTATAATAATCATAGGCTCGGTGCGTGCGTTGGTGCGTCTTTTCCAGTGTCTTTTAAAAAAGCAACCCTTTCATGTGGTCATCGACCTTGGCAAGGCTTTAGCTCTCGCCTTGGAATTTAAAATGGGGGCGGAAATTATTAACACTGTCATTATTCGTAATTTGGAAGAGCTTGCCATACTCGGAGCAGTTATTATAATTCGAGCCTTGCTTGCATTTATTATACATTGGGAAATACGAATCGATGAAAAAGAAAGCCAAATAAAAAAAGGCGACGGTGGGCAATGAGCATACACACGGTATGCCGGCAAACGATTCAAAATAACAGAAAATCC
>JAZUQN010000026.1:0-5985 GCA_045605745.1 Eubacteriales bacterium | reverse complement strand
GCTTGGCCTCCGACTTATATGCCTCAAATGAAGATATGTATGCAAAGCTGAAAAGCGGTGCAACAGGTTATGATGTGATCATTCCATCTGACTATATGATAAAGCGTCTGCTTGATGAGGGGATGCTTGAAAAGCTGAATTTTGAGAATATTCCGAATTATGAGTATATTTCGGAGGATTTTCATAACCCATATTACGATCCCACAAATGAATATACTGTGCCATATACATACGGTATGGTTGGAATCATATATAACTCCTCACGAGTGGATGAGGAGGATGTTGGAACATGGGATCTGATGTGGAATGAAAAATATAAGGGCGATATTCTGCAATATAATAATTCCCGCGATGCATTCGGAACGGCAATGTACCGTCTTGGTATAGATGTAAATACCACAGATAGGGATGAATGGAATAAGGCGCTGGAAGCGCTTTCAGCGCAAAAACCCCTTGTTCAAAGCTATGTTATGGATGAGATATTTAACAAGATGGAATCCGGCGAAGCTGCAATTGCATCATATTATGCCGGCGACTATTTGACGATGTCTGAAAACAATGAGGACCTTTTGTTTTATTATCCCGAGGAGGGAACGAATATCTTTATTGACGCTATGTGTGTACCAAAGGGCTCAAAGAATAAAGAACTGGCAGAGGAATATATCAACTTTATGCTTTCGCGCGAGATAGCAATTGCTAATGCTGAGTATATCTGCTATGCTTGCCCCAACACCTTGGTGACAAACAGCCCGGAATATGCTGAATATATGGGTGAGGATTGGATAGCAATTCTTTATCCAGAAGGGCTTAATTTTAAGTACGAGTATGATAAAAACTGCTATAAGAATCTGCCCACCGAGACACTTAATATGGTGAACGGACTTTGGGAAGAGCTGAAGATAGACAGTGATCTTGGCGCATGGGTATATATAGGCTGTATACTAATCATACTTATGCTTGTGGTTTGGGCAATATCCTCATTTATTGTCAAGAAAAAACGCAGTAGATATTATTAAATTTTAACTTGAATACTACAAAAAGCTGATTTGTCATAACGCAAATCAGCTTTTTTGCTTTATTTTATTTATAAATTGATTTATGACCTGATATTTGCAAATTTGGTCAAAAATAAATCTTTATAACACTTACATGGTTTATAGGAGTTCTACTAATTAATTATTGAGATTCTATAAATTGGCCAAAAGCTACGGCCAAAACCACCTGTTCCGAATAGTAGTAGGTGGTTTTGTGCATAAATCCAATATATCAAATATCTAGTACAGACTTGATAATATAATATTTTATCAAACTTCTTTACATTGAGTGCTTATTGTGTTATAATAATTGTGTATGACTATATGAAAGGGGGATGCTATGAACACAAATGATAAAAAAAGCGGACGGATGATAAAGACCGCTTTCCTTATGGTGTTGATAACCCTTTCGGCAAAGGCTCTTGGTATGGTGCGTGATATTCTTCTTGCATCAGCATATGGAACATCACCCGAAGCTGTTGCCTTTGATACCGCCAGTAGATTGCCCCTTATAATATTTGATTTTGTTATAGGTGGCGTTATCACTGCGTCATTTATTCCTGTTTTTAATGAGCTGCTAATAAAAAAAGGCAAAAAGGATGCTCTTGGATTTGCTGTTTGCTATGTAAATTTGATATTTATAATAACAACTATTATTGCAATTGTCGGCGTTGCATTTTCAGAGGTGCTTGTCGGTTGGCTTGCCCCGGATATCCCGGATTCTACAGCTATGATGGCGGCTTCACTTGCAAAAATAATGTTTCCTATGATTATTTTTACAGGCCTTGCTTTTTCTTTTGTTGGGCTTCTTCAATCCTTTGAAAATTTCCTTTTGCCCGCTGTTATAAGCCTTGTTTCAAATCTTATAATGGTGCTTTATTTTGTTTTTTTAAATAACAGATTTGGCATTTGGGGATTGGCCTTTGCGATGCTTATTGGCTGGGGAGCGCAGGCACTTATACAGCTTCCGGCAGTGCTCGGAAAAGGCTTTCGCTTTAAACCAACTCTTGATTTAAGCTCTCCTTATTTAAGAAAAGCTTTTAAAATGGCTCTGCCTATTTTAATAAGCTCTTGGGTGCAGCCTTTTTGCAATTTAATCAATACACGATATGCTTCTTCGTTTGAGGGCGGCATTTCTGCAATGGGGTACGCAAATAGGCTTTATCTGATAATTGTAGGAGTTTTCACCTTTGTTGCAACAAATTTGCTGTTCCCTTATTTTTCAAAGGCTGAGGCTGAGGGCGATAGTGCAGGGGGAGAAAAGCTCACCCGAAATTCAATAAAAGCTCTGATGCTTGTAATTCTTCCGATCACATTTGGAATTTTTGCTCTTTCCGAGCCGTTTATTGCTCTTATTTATCAGCGCAATCAGTTCACATATGCTGATACTGTTATGACTGCAGAGGCTTTTCGCTTTTTTGCTCTTGGAATGCCTTTTTATGCAATAAGCGAGGTTTGCACCAAAAAATTTTTTGCTGAGCAGAAAACGGCTGTGCCAATGATAACAGCTCTTGTTTCTATTGCTTTTAATTTTGCATTTGTCTATCTTCTCTCGGAAAAAATGGGTATTGCCGGAATAGCACTGTCTTCTTCAATTGCGGTTGCAGTCAACTGCGCCTTGAATGTTTATATGAGATATAGGGGCGGTGATAAGCTGCTGGCTATGAGGGATGTCTTTTCGATAGCTATTATGCTGTTCTCAGCTTATTTGATGGGAATTTTGGCGTATTATTTATCTTTTGCTCTTAGTGGTGCGGCAGGCCTTGTTTTAAATATCATTATTTGTGCGTTGGTCTATTTCATTGCTTGCTTTGCTTTCGGTGAAAGTATTGTGAGAGAAACTGTCTTTAAAATACTGAAAACAAAAAGGAGAGATTGACATGAAGATCCTTCATGTTTTAAGCGATACAAATATCGGCGGTGCAGGCATACTTTTGCTTAATTGCCTTCGCCATTTTAACCGTTCAGAGTTTGATATCAAGGTGGTTTTGCCGAGAGATGCTGACCTTGTGCCAAGAGTTGTCTCCCTTGGATATGAAGTGATTGAAATGAAAAACGGCAGGGATGTATCTTATGAAAAGGCGGCAACCAAAGAGCTTGCAGAAATTTTTAAGCGTGAAAAACCTGATATAGTCCACACACATTCATCGTTTTCTGCTCGAATCGCCGCCAGAAAATGCCGAGTGCCGCTTATATTTCAAACTCATCATTGCGCTGTTATGCCGGCAAAATATAAAACACTCTTTCCTTTCAAACAAATGCTTGGAGCAATTAACAATTATTATTCTGACAGAATAATTGCAACAGCAAAAGCAGCTGCAGAAATATTGAGTTTACAGGGAACAAAAAAGGATAAGATTTCGATTATTTTAAATGGTTCCGAGCCTCTCAAAAAGATTTCTGAAGAGGAAAAATCCTCGCTTAGAGCTGCTCTTTGTCTTAATGAGGATAATTTTGTGTTTACTATAATTGCCAGACTTGAGAGCGTTAAGGACCACAGAACATTTATAGCTGCGGCGGCAGAGGCGGCTAAGGTACATGAAAATTTTAGATTTCTCATTGTTGGAAAGGGAAGTCTTGAGGATAGTCTTCGCAGCTATGCAAAGGATCTTGAAGTGGATGACAAAGTTATATTTGCCGGGTTCTGCCGAGATGTTACCCCATATATGAATATTTCTGATGTGAATGTCAATTGCTCTCATTCCGAGACCACTTGCCTCGCAATTTCAGAAGGAATGAGCCTCTCTTTACCGTCTTTGGTCTCTGATTGTGATGGAAACAAGGCTATGATCGAGGACGGGGTAAACGGTTTGATTTTTGAGAGAGAAAACAGCGAAATGCTTGCAACTGCAATGATAACCCTTGCTGAAAATGAAGAACTCAGAGAAAAAATGAGTCGGGCTGCTGCAGTGATGTTTGATGAAAAATTTACGGCTTCGGTTATGACAAGAGAGCTGGAAAAGCTCTATAAAGCCGAATACGGTAAAAAATGCAAAACGAAGGGATAATGGTTTATGCCTGAAAATTCAACCCCAAAATACAGAATATTAAACCTGATAAATTCACCTGATGATCTGAAAAAGATAGCTGCGAGTGATATGGAAGCTCTTTGCTCAGAGGTCAGAGAATTTTTGATAGAGAATGTATCAAAAACCGGCGGACATCTTGCCTCCAACCTTGGTGTGGTGGAGCTTTCTATAGCGCTTCACCGTGTGTTCAGCACGCCAAAGGATCATATTATATTTGATGTTGGGCATCAGAGCTACATACACAAGATTATCACAGGCAGAAAGGAAGCTTTTGACACCCTTAGAAAGCCGGGTGGCCTTAGCGGTTTTGAAAAACGCAGTGAAAGCGAGCACGATTGCTTTGGCACCGGTCACAGCAGCACATCTCTTTCGGCGGCAATCGGAATTGCACAGGCTGATAGGATAAGAGGTGAAAAGGATCGCTTCACTATTGCAGTTGTTGGTGATGGTGCTTTTACGGGGGGAATGATCCATGAGGCCCTAAATAACTGCGATCCGGGCCTTAGACTGATAATTATTCTCAATGAAAATGAAATGTCTATATCTAAGAACATAGGGCATTTTGCGGAGAATCTTTCAAGGCTTCGAACTGCAAGAGGATATATAAAAACAAAGCAGCTCACCAGACGCTTTCTTGCACATATTCCTCTTTTGGGAAAGCCTGTTTCAAAATTTTTTGTAGCGATAAAAAAATTTTTTAAAAACGCTATGTATAAGAGTAATTATTTTGAGGATCTGGGTTTATATTATATAGGTCCGATAGACGGAAATGATTATTCTCAGCTTGAGTCTGCGCTTTATAATGCCAAGCAACAGGGCGAAAATGTTATTATACATCTAAAAACCAAAAAGGGAAAAGGGTTTCCACCGGCAGAGGAGGATCCAAGCAGATACCATTCGATGCCTTCAGGAAATAAGACGGAGGACAGTGAACCGACATTTTCTCAGATATTCGGCAGAAAACTCACAGAAATGGCCGATTCGGACGGTGAGATCTGCGCAATCACTGCGGCTATGTGCGATGGTACAGGTCTTTCTCATTTTAGAGATAAGCACCCGGACAGATTTTTTGATGTGGGTATTGCCGAGCCTCACGCTTTGACTTTTGCGGCGGGACTTGCAGCAGAAGGAATGAAGCCTTTTGTGGCTATTTACTCAACCTTTCTTCAGCGAGGTTATGATAATATAATTCACGATATAGCACTTCAGTATCTTCCTGTTACGCTATGTATAGACAGGGCAGGACTTAATGCGGCAGACGGGGCCACTCATCACGGTATTTTTGATGTTGCCTTTCTTTCACAAATTCCAGGAATGACCATTTATGCTCCTGTAACGGCTCGTACTCTTGAGATATCTCTCGAGGAAGCAGCTTCGCTTGGAAAACCTGCGGCTATCAGATATGCCTCGGGAAGAGAGGATGTGAGGATAGTTGATGCTTTTTATAAAGACGGAATTCCGGACAAGCTTGGCTTAAGATCGGATATAAAAGCCGGACTTAAACCTGATATTCTCATTATAACATATGGAAGAATTGTTCATGAAGCACTTGAAGCAAAGAAAATGCTTCAAGGGGAGGGGAAAAGCTGTGGAATTTTGCTTCTTGAAAAGCTGAAACCATATGATCTAACGGCAGAGCTTGTTTCCCCTTATCTTCCAAAACCGGAAGGTCTTGTTGTTTTCCTTGAAGAGGAGATAAAAGCAGGAGGAATGGGTATAATGCTTTCTTCTGAAATGATGAAAAAAGGAATGCTTGAGGGAATAAGGCACAAGATACTTGCGCCTGAAGAAAACTTTGTTATTCCCCAAAAAGCAGAGCATATTTTCGAAACTGCAGGTGTTTCAGCTGCTGATATTTTTGCTGAATGTAAAAATTAAATAAAAAGCGGGCCAGAGCCTTTGGCTCTGCACCGCTTTTTATA
>JAZUQN010000025.1:0-6183 GCA_045605745.1 Eubacteriales bacterium | reverse complement strand
CTTTAATTGCAGTTTTGATTTTTTTTCTCACGGTAGTGTCCTGCCGTACAAAGGGATTTTTTAAATCCTTTTTCGGAACTTTAAAGGTAGTTTTGTCTGTTATAATTGCATATATTTTTATGCCAAGTGTCGCATATTTTTTCAGAACTTCCTTTGTCGAGAGGACTATTACCGATACAGTGGCAAGTCGTCTTAATATTCTTGCTCAAAAATCTATGAACGGTTTTGATTTAAGTAAGCTGTTTTCGGATATGCCAACTGAGTTTTCTGATATACTTAACAGATATGGAGCAAGCCGCGAAGCCCTTGCTGAACGTTTTGGCGGATTCAGCTCTGCTAACGAAAGCAGTGTGAATGAGCTTGCACATTCTATAACGGGTGATGTTGTACATACCGTTTCCGATATCCTTGCTTTCATAGCTCTTTTTATTGTCAGTATGATTGTTCTTTCAATTGTTGTTTGGATTTTAGGGCTTATTACAAAGCTTCCGGTTATTTCGGGTGTTGACAAGGCGTTGGGATTTGTTTTTGGAATTATATCCGGAATTATACTCGTTTGGGTATACTGTAATCTTGTGACAATCGGTGTTGATGCCATCAGTGCTGTTAAGCCCGGTCTTCTTGGTTCTAATGTTGTAGAAAGCACTTATATCGTTAAATATGTCAGCGACAATTTCATGTTTGGTTTTGCCGCTCCTAAAGCTTAAGGGGGATTTTATTCTGTATGGTACTTTGTTCCAGATGCAACAAAAGGGTTGCTGTTATATTTGCCACAACTAATGAAAACGGGGAAAGTAAAAGCCGCGGATATTGCATAAAATGCGCCAAAGAGATAGGTATGCCGATCGACAATATGCTTGGCGGTGTTCTTGGAAAATTCGGTCTTGATGCAGAGCAGATGGAGGAAATGGAAGAGAACATGAACCAGATGCTTGAAAGCGGTGATTTTGATATTGAAGCAATTGATGGGGGTGCACCTGCAATAGATTTCAATAAGCTTATGGGCAAGGGCGGTCCGGAGGGAAATGTTAGCGGAAATATCTCTAAAAAACAAAACGGTCAACCCCAAAAGGATAGAAAGAAAAAATTTCTTGATACCTATTGTCGCAATCTTACAAAAAGGGCACTTGATGGCGAGCTTGACAGAATAGTTGGCAGAGAGCGCGAGCTTCAAAGAGTTATTCAGATTCTTTGCCGCAGACAGAAAAACAATCCCTGTCTTATTGGAGAGCCCGGCGTTGGAAAAACTGCAATTGCAGAAGCATTGGCACAAAAAATTGCCGCAAACGATGTTCCTTTTAAACTGAAAAATCATCAAGTGTATCTTGTGGATCTCACTGCTATTGTAGCCGGGACTCAGTTTCGCGGTCAGTTTGAGCAGAGAATGCAGGGACTTATAAACGAAGTCAGGGAAGCCGGCAATGTTATCCTTGTTATTGATGAGGTTCATAATATAGTTGGTTCCGGAGATGCAGAGGGAAGCATGAATGCGGCAAATATTTTAAAGCCTGCACTTTCTCGGGGTGAAATTCAGGTTATCGGCGCAACAACTCTAAGAGAGTATAGAAAATATATTGAAAAGGATGCCGCACTTGAAAGACGCTTCCAGCCGGTTATGGTAAATGAACCTTCAATTGAAGAAAGCATTGAAATGCTTAAGGGAATCAAGCATTATTATGAGGATTTTCATATGATAAAGGTCCCTGATGCCATACTTGACAAGGCGGTCAGAATGTCGGAAAGATATATAACCGATAGATATTTACCCGACAAGGCTATTGACCTGCTTGACGAGGCGGCTGCTAATCTTTCAATAAATACCGCAGAGATAGGCGAAAGCTATGAAATAAGAGAAAAGCTCCTTTCTATAAAGAGCGAGCGAGAAAAATGCGAAAACGAGAGCACGGCAGAAAATAGCTCCGAAGAGTCTAAAAAATATGAGCTTATAGCAAATTATAAGGCTGAGGAGCTGCGTTTGTCTGAGCGCCTCAAGGAAATTGAGCCTTTGTGCGCAAATGTAACAATGGGCGTTGCGGATCTTGCAGATGTAATAGAAATTTGGACAGGTATTCCTGCAAGCAATGTAACGGAAAATGAATTTGAGAAGATCGACAAGCTTGAAGAACGACTTAAAAAACGCATTGTTGGACAGGACAAGGCGGTTGAAGCGGTTTCAAAGGCAATAAAACGGGGAAGGGCAGGTATTTCATATAAGAAAAAGCCGGTATCCTTTATTTTTGCAGGTCCTACCGGAGTTGGAAAAACCGAGCTTGTTAAAACCTTGGCGTCCGATCTCTTTAATTCTCCGGAAACACTTATAAGACTTGATATGTCCGAGTTTATGGAAAAGCATTCTGTTTCAAGAATTATAGGTGCACCTCCAGGATATGTTGGATATGATGAGGCAGGACAGCTAACAGAAAAAATACGCCGCAAGCCATATTCCGTTGTTTTGTTTGATGAGATAGAAAAGGCACATCCTGATGTTCTTAATATTTTGCTTCAGATACTAGACGATGGAAGGATCACTGACGCTCACGGCAAGACCGTAAATTTTGAAAATACGGTTATAGTTATGACGACAAATGCAGGATCTGACAGAAGTACCTCATATGCAGGCTTCTCCGTTGACAACAATGAGATTGCCGAGGCTAAGACAGAAAAGGCTCTTTCTTCTTTCCTTCGTCCTGAATTTATCAACCGTGTTGATGAAATTATAACCTTCCGTTCTCTTGATAGGGATGATTTTAAAAAGATTGCAGGCATAATGGTAGGCGAGCTTGCTTCTGTTTTATCCGAAAAGGATATTAAACTTACCTACACAGAGGAGACGCTTGCTCTTATTGCAGAAAAATCCTTTTCATCTAAATTTGGAGCTCGTAATATGCGCAGATATATTCAGACAAATATTGAAGATAAACTGGCTGAGCTAATAATTTCGGACTATAAACAGACATATACTCAGGCATATATCGGTGTTAAAGACGGTGAGCTTACTATTGCCTGTATGTAAAAAAAGGATGTAAAAAATGATTAACGAGAGATGGTATTCTTTATCAATTGAGGATGCCGAGAAAAAACTGAATACCAATATCTCTTCCGGTCTCGATATAAAAGAGGCCGAGCGCAGAAGAAGACGAGGGGACGGCGGCTCGATTTACACGCAAGTAACCCAATCTCCTCTAATTCATGCTTCTAAAATTGCGGCAGATATTATGGTTATTCTGTTTGTTCTTGCCGCATCAATAAGTGCGTTTTTTGACAATGGCAAAACTGCAGTAACTGCAGCTGTTCTTGCGCTGGCCTCGCTTTTTGTTTCAATAGTTTGCTATGCTGTTTCAAAGCATAGATTTGAACAGTTTGCTGAATATTCTTTGCCAAGAGCTAGGGTCATTCGTTCGGGTAAAATCTTTTTTGTTGACTGTTCTGACGTTGTCCTTGGGGATATAATACTCCTTGAAAAAGGGGATATCGTTCCTTGCGATTGCCGCCTAATAAGTTCCGAGGGTATGCGAGCCATTGAGTTTGTTGGCAAGGTTGCCGGTAAAGAAAAAAAGATGCTGACAGAAAAGGATGCATTTTATTTGCCGAAAGCGGAAGAAAAGCCGGGAGTTGCTGAGCAAAAAAATATGATAGGAGCTGCTTCTGTTGTCTCCGCCGGAAGGGGCAAAGCTATCGCTGTTAGAACAGGAAAGAAAACCTTTATTTCTCTTATGCTTGGTAATCTTGAGGCGTTTTCTTCTCAAAAAAGAGAAGCTAAGCTTTTAAACGAGTTTTCAAGGCTGCTTTCAAGGTTTACTCTTGCTGTTTTGATTGCAACGATTCCTGTTTCGATAATTGCAATGATTGTTGGTGGAAAAAATATAGGAATATTCGATATTTTGCTCATTCTTTTTGCTGTTGCCGTAACCTCGGGAAGTGAAATCATAACCGGAATCGCATATCTGTTTTATTCTGATGCAATGAAGAAAACAGATAAAAAGAGTGGCGGAATTATTAAATATCCCGATGCCCTGCAGGAGATGAATTATGTAGATTCTGTGATGATTTTCAGCAACAAATCTCTTTGCTGTGAAGAAAAGAATGTTGAAAGTGCCTTTGCGGCCAATCGTTTTTATGAAGCAAGCACCGCTAAAAACAGTAATGATGCTGCGATAAATTGCTTTATCGATCTTGCACTTCTCGGCACATCTGCTTATTTTGATATTGGTTCAAACCGGCTTTCTCCGGAATTAAGTAATGATTTCAAGAATGCAAAGGCCATTGCTGAATTTGCCGCTGATGTGGGCATTGAGCGTACTAAGCTTTTTGAAGGCTATTCTCTGGTTGAGTTTTCGGAAAGAAAAAATTCGGGCGTTGATACTTCGCTTATAAAAAACGGTGAGGAATATCGAGTGATTTGTGTTTCGGAAAGCTCGGATATTCTTTCGCTTTGTTCTCATATCAGAACACCCGAGGGCGCTTTGCCTCTCGAAAATGATAAAAAGTCGGATATTGTTCGTGCAATAAAGCAGTTAAACAAGAATGCTAAGAGCGTCACCTTGATCGCTTCCCGAGTTAGCCCTTGCTCAAGCTTGTCGAGACTTGGAGTGTTGCAAAATCAGCTGATTTTTGAGGGCTATATCGTTTATTCTGCTCCTTATGCAGGCTCTATTGCTGAAAATATAATGAAAATGAACGATGCAGAAATCTCTGTTTATTACATATCAGACGAAAATGCAGACTCGGTTATCACTGCCTTTAACATTGGCGTTGTGAAAGGGAAGAGTGAGATTGCTTACGCATCGTTGTTTAACAGATCAAGCAAGGATATATTGGATAATTTCGGTCAATACCGTGCTTATCTCGGATTTAATGCAAAAGACCTTGACAGATTAACACGTCACATAAAGGGAGATGACGGTACGGTTGCAGTTATCGCCTCTGACACTGAGCATATTTCTGCAATGAATTCTGCCAGTGTTTCTGTTTCTGTTGCAGATATTTCAACCTCGGAAATCGCACGAAAAAATGCAGATGTGCTTGTGAACGCTCCCCAAAAAGTCGGTGGTGGATTTTCTGCATTTGCGGATGCAGTAATTAATTCAAAAAACGCTTGTACGGCTCTGAGTAGATTTTATAAATATTTGTCTTTTGCAACTGCTATGCGACTTTTTCTTGCAATTATACCGCTCTTGTTTGGCAGCTTGGTTTTAACAGCGGTGCAAATTATTTTTCTTGGTGCATTTATTGATATACCTGTTATGATTTGTTTGGCCAAGGGCAAACATTCTACGGAGTTTTCAGATAGAATAGCGGATGTTGAAACTATGCTGGGTGCCCCGATCAAGAGCAGTGCGAAATACATAGCCTCAGGAGCGGCACTTGGTGCTATTATGCTTATGCTTACTGCGGTTTTTGGCTCTTCAAATATAGCAACAGGCTCATTCCTTTCTGTTTTTGCTCTAATGGGGACATCTATTTCACAGCTATTTGCATTTTTTATAATTGCAAGAGTTGACAATAGTAGCGGATTTATTAAAAAAGCGTTTTTCTTGCTATTTGCTCTGATAGTTTTGATTATGTCTCTCGGTATGATATTTCCTGTCTTCGGTGCGTTCTTCGGAGTGTTTTATCCGGGATGGCAGATTTGTGCGGCGGCACCCCTTGTGTCTGTTATAGGTTATGTTATGCTTATTGTAACGGACAGGTACATTTAAAGAAATTCCTTCGTATATATATACGGAGGAGTTTTTTTATTTGATTTTTGGAGGGAGTATGAGAATTATTGATCTTGAAACACTCAGCGAAAAGAATGTTATAAATCTTTGCGATGGGAAAAATCTTGGCTATGCCTGCGATATCCGTTTTTCGGCAGAAGATGGGAAAATTTGCGCCATTGTTTTGCCAAAGGATCAGGGCTTGTTCTGCTTTGGAAATAATGAAAGGATAATAATTCCTTGGGATAAGGTTGAATGTGTGGGAGAGGATGCAGTTTTGGTTAGAATTAATATATCGGAATGTAAATGTGAATGTAAAGGGAAGTGGAACAAAAGAATTTTTGGAGGAAAATGTTAAAAAAATGTAAATAATTTTGTCTGGTCTTGACATATGATTATTACAATGGTAAAATATCATGTATTGTGCCGTAATGCGGTGCAAAATAAATAATACACACACAGAGAGCTTGACCGCTGTCGGTGC
>JAZUQN010000024.1:0-7987 GCA_045605745.1 Eubacteriales bacterium | reverse complement strand
ACATGGCTACGATCCGACTTTCGCTTTTTTGTGATATAATATCGTTGGATGTATCTGATGAGGCATCGCGGGAAATACGGACATCTGTGCCGCGTCCCACACCGCCCAAAGATGCATCTGCTGATACATCTGATGAGGCATCGTGTGATGAGTCGGAAACGACAGGTTGCACACCGCCCAAGGATGTATCTTTTTTTATATTCCAATTATAAATCTGACTTTCAGGAAGATGTTCTTGTCCTTCCGCTATATCCCTAACAGCAATTCTTACGCCGACAATATCATCACCTATCTGCACAGGAGTATAAAAATAATTCCATCTGTAAACATTGGGATCTCCGTCATAATCATTAGTGGAATATAAATAACGCGCATTTTTGAAAATTTCTTCCGTTGTGTAAAGCATATTTGCTTTTTCTTGGGTGATCTTTTCAAGGACCTCGTTTATTCCCGTGTTATATAGCTTGGCTTCGAGCACCTTTCCATTGACTTCAAAATCAAAGCTTTGGTTTTTAAAACTGCTCAAAAACTGCCTGAGATTATTTTTGAGCTTGTTCATCGCTTCCTTTAGGATCGGAGCACGCTCTTTCTTTTTCAATCCTCGGAGATCGGGATAATACTCACCAACATTTTGAAGTGTTGAATCACTGACCTGTACAACAGAACCGGACGAAACCATACTGTCATGAACTTCTTGCATTATATTTGATTTTGTGGTATCATCACTGTAATCAACATTATGCCATACAGCACTTTCACTGCTTGCGAAGTCTTCCATGCTTATGTATTCTTTGTCAGCTGGTTTGATTTCTTCCGCAAGTGTTTTTTTATAAATATCCTCAATTTCCCCATAAGAGATTGTTGAGACATCATAGCCCTCATTTCTGAGGGTCTTTTCTATTTGGCTGAGAGTTTTCCCCTCTGAGGCAAGCTTTTCGCCAAGCTTCGCTGCCTCTGGGTTGTCCTGTCGCTTGGTCCATATCTCTGTCAGTTTGCCGATTTCGTCAGCCGAGGGCTTTTTGCCTGCGGCTATTTTTTGTTCTATCCTCTTTGCTATCTCATAGCCTTTCGTATATTCGGGAAATTTCTTTGCGTCTGCAAGCAGTGAACCAAGTCCGCCCTTGGCACTCATCACATCCTTGCCCACTTCGATTCTTTTATGCTTTGTCACTATGCTGTTTGTTATGGCGGAGCCGCTACCAAGAAAACCACCCGACAAGATGCCTCCAAGACCCGAAAGACCAACCTCTATAGCCTTGTCACCAAAAACTTTGCTAAAGGCTTCCTCTCTTGAAAGTGTGGGATCGGCTGCCATATAGTTGTCAATGGCAATTTCCCAGCTTGATTTATCTGCAGCAAGGGCAATGTCTGCAAAGGTATTAATAAGCTCAGCAGATATTTCTTCACTGCCTTCCGCCAAGGCATTTTTAAGAATACTTCCAATGACACTTTTGCCTGCACCAAAGCTGTCAAGCAGGGTGTCAAGGCTCACCTTTTCGGTAACAACCTCAGCAAGACCCGCAACAATTCCGATGGCCATGGCTTTATCCGAGCTAACGCCCCTGTCTCTTGCATCGACCACGGCATCCGCAGCTGCACCGCTTCCCATAATAGCAAGAGAAAGGCCGCTTCCGCCTGTAATAGCCGTTGCTGTGGCAAAATCCGCAAGGCTCATTCCCGTATGATAAAGGAAGCTTAAGGCTCCGTTCATGTCGGTAGAAGCTCCTTCTCGGAGAGCCGACGTGAGATAAGAAGCGCGGTTATAGCTTGCATTTTGGTCTATTTCTCCGTCAAGCAGATAATCTCCAAGGTCTCCAATTGCGGCAAAGGGCTTCATAGTATTGGTGAGAATACTGAGCAAAGAACCAAGCACAGGATGCTCGTCCGCATAAGCCTTGTAGTCAGCACTTTCGACTGCCATTTGGCGGTACGTCAGATCTTTCATAAGGTCTGAAAGGAAAGCTTCTGCCTTATCCTTGCCCTCGGTTTTATAAATATAGTTGTAAATGGCTATTTCTTCATTCTCCATATAGCCATATTCTTCAAAGGGATCGGATAGACCAAAGGAAAGAACGTGCGCTTTTGCTTCCTCGTCACCGTTGATATAGTCATATTTGATATCGCCATATACGGTGTTAAGCGTTTCTTCAATGGTCATGGATGCAGCATCGGGAGCACTGTAATCGTGAGGTTTTCCTTTGCCGTATGTACTTATAAAGCCGCTATTGGTGGCAAAATCCGCCCTCTCGGTATATGAAGCATAATATTCAGCCATTTCAATGTCTTTAGCATATTCAAGCTCTTCTGAAACGAGCTTCATTTTTGCTATAATGGCATCGTATTCTTTTTGGTGCTTGTCCACCTCGTTTTGATATCCCGAATAAGTGCCAACAAATCTACCTATTTCATGCTCGCTCATTCTTCTCACAGAAGAGCCGAGCTCGGTTTGAGCGCTTTTCGTCTTATTAAGTTTTTTCTTAACATCTTCTAAGGCTTTTTCAAGAGTATCATATTCTGTCTGAATTTCGCCGCTGGGCCTGACTGTGCTCCTCCATTTTTCATATAGTGCTTTTCCCTCTGCCACATTTCCGTTGTATATATTTATAGCATTGTGGTATTCAGAGAGATATTTTTCATATTTTTTTTCGTTGCCTTCAAGCTCGGTAGCAAGTGCATTGCGGATGTCGAGAAGAGAATTGAATTTTTTTGCACTGTCTATAGTGCCTGTGCTGTCATATTCTGCTTTCAGCTCATCAAGACTTGCATCATAGCTTTGGAGGAGCTTTTGACCGTCCTGATATTTTTTGAGGACGGTAATAAACCTTTTTTCAGTGGCGTTTTTTAGCGTTGTTGCGCTTTGAAGCGTTTTTTGATTAGACGAGAAGGCCGCCTGTGTTTTCTTTTCCTCTTCAGTAGCTTCAAAGGATGGAGGCTTATAAAAAGATAAGGTTTCTTTAGGCTCACTTTTTCCGGTGCTTTTAGGAACATTGATTTCGGCAAGCTTTCCGTTAAGTGGGCTTGAGAGAGAGACGGTATTTTTCTGTGTCGGCGAGGGCAGAGAACCCATCGAAGTGTTTTGTTTTTTTATTTGGTTTCTTTTTCTCACATCGGCATCATATTGATCTCTCGTTTTTCCCGAAGCAACGGCACCTGCATTATAGCTGCTATTAAATTCTCCGTTTTGATATTTTTTCAGAATAAAATATTCTTCAGGGGTGAGACCGTCAGCATTGACGGCCCCACCCTTTTCATTTTCGAGATTTTCTAAACGCTTCTTTTCATAAAATTCCTTAAATGTCAGCCCCTGAGCATTTCTATATTCCGCCATATTAATCTCCTTTACCTGTTAGATATTCAAACATAAAATTAAGGTATCGTGCATAAGAATCAAACGCACTCAGCATTTCATTATTGCCGCTCTCTTTGGCACGAACCCAGCTTCTTTCTGAAAGAACCGAAGTGCCGGGATATTTTCCTCTAAGATATTCATAAGCGGCATTATTTTTAGCTGCGGAGTTAGCGCCCTCAAAATCATCAACAGAGGTGGGGGAAAATGTACCACCGGGAGTGTCGCCGGAAATATCACCGGGTTCACCATCGATATCAGAGCTCTTCGGAGAGCCGCCATAAAGTCCGGCATCATAATCTGCATAAACCTTTTGGGAATATTTCTGAGTGTTTTCGGCTTTGTCGCGTTTAAGTGCAAACTCAAGATCGGCATCAAAGCTCTTTTTATCATATCCTGGGTCATATCCGCTATCATTGCTTCCGTCAACTTGATATGAAACAGAAGTATTTGGAATGTTGATCTTTCCTCCAAGGAGCTTTTCAAGATAAGAATAATCACCTGCAGATGCCGCAAGGCGAGCGAGCTCAAGCTGTCTTTCATATGCGGTGTTTTTCTTTTCTTCCTCAGATTGTTTTAAGCCAATCTCTTCCGCACGCTTTGCGCTTTGGTTGTTTATCTCGTCTATATGCTGACCATAAGCAAAGGAGCGGTCGGAATTGTGCTTGTCCAGCTCTGCAAGATACTTTTGATATTCGCTTTGCTCTGCGCTTTGAACGGCACTAAGCTCCGAGAGCTTCATATTGTGCTCCTGCATATACTGGTTGTAAGCGAGCTGATATAGATCCTGCATTTTATCCGGAAGCTGAGAAGCATAATAGTCTCCGGCCTGACTTGCGGCAGTGACGGCATAAGAGGAGGGAACACCGCCACTTGCGGCACCGACAGTTGCAAGGGTATCGGCTGTTGCCCTTCGAGCTTCTCTTGTATAAGCCTTCTTTGCCGCCCCATAAAGCGGATCGTTTTCCGGGTCATATGAAAACTGCGGTCTGTTTGTTATAGAATCAAGCAATGCATTTATTTTTTCGGTATATTGATTTTTATAAGAAGGTGCAGAGGAATAGGGAAAATCATTTGGCGATAGCGGATCAAGATGAAAGCTTCCGCCGTCACCTCCACCGGTATATCCGCCATATGAAGAACGCACTTTTTCTGCACCTGCATTGGCAAGAGCTCTCTGTGAATCGGTTTTTGCGTTCATATAATCTTTTTTGTATTTAAGCAAAGACATTCCCACATCGGGATTACTTTGTGCAAGCTTCAGATCTGCATCTGAAAACTGTGACAGAACCCCGGCGTTTGCCGCAGCCTTTTCAAATTCATCGTATGTATATATAGCCATTTATTAAAAATCCTCCTTTATATTTCCGAACCGCTGTAATATTCCTTTGAAAGAGAATACAGTCTCCACATTCCCTCTCCGCAGAGCTTTATTCTGAAATGATCGCACCTTTGCGGAATGATAGGGAGATTATAAGATCTTTTTTCTGCAGGTTGCATCTTAGCGATCTCCCGATATTTTCCGCCATCAAAGCTGATATAAACCGAAAGAGCCGCCCCGGCCTCGATCTCGGCGCGCATTTGTATTTTTGAAACTCCTTTTTTGTTTGGCGAGCCCATATAAAAGTCACCGAACTCCACCATGGATTCTATAGGGCCGTTTTCCTCGTTGTGGTTTTGGTTCTCTCCGAGTGCAGTTTGCCAAACCCTGCCGCTGATATCGCTGAAATAGAGGACACCGTCATAGTTGAACCTCCTCACAGCGAGATCATCTTCTTTCATCCATAGCTTTTTCTCGGTGTCATAAACAAAAAACGAATATTCACCTCGGCTGTTCTGCATCGATACATAATACCTCACGCCGTCAGAGCCTCCAACGGCATTTTTATAGGTCTCTCTCCCAAAGGCAGCAGATATATTTTGCGGAATACCGCCCGAATAAGCAACTATGCCGACCCTTGAATGATAAAAGAGCACCTCGCCGGCAACTCCAAAGCTTCTCTCGCTACCTTTTTTAACGCCGAGAGAAGCACTGCTGATCACCTGATAATTAGAAGGTCTTGAGCCATACACTTTATATATCATGTCCTCTTTAAAGAATATAACATATCCAAGATAGCTTGTGCACCCGGTGAAATCACCGCCCGATTGCACCTCAAGAGAAAAGCAACCGCTATCACCCGAAAAATTATTCCAAACAAGAGGATCCCCAAGCTTAGAACAATATATGGTGTTTCCCTTGCACCCCCAAAGACGGTTGTCATGCGCACAAATAAAGTCCATTTCGGGCACTTCTCTTGCTATAGTGATTCCGGTTGTGCTGTATGAGCTTTGACCTTCGGGAAGAGTGAAGGTGTTTTCAAGGAATATCAGCTGAACAGAATCCTCGGTGTAGTTTATTTCTTCGATAACGGCTATCTTGTTGTTTTCCTCATATCCCTCTCCAAAGCCGGAAATAGTTACGCCGTCGCCAACCCTGAATGGCGTATCTGTGGATTTATAAGAAAGCATATTCCGCTTGGCGGCAACACCTGCATATGTGCCATCGGATATGGTCACACCGTCGTAAGGGACTCTTAATGTGTCCATCGGACGAGATCTTGAATAGTTTTCCGATTCAAAATCATAAATTCTTCTGCCGGGCATCTGAATAACATATCTGCCAATTGTGGCAAAGCTGTCACCGTATTGATTGACCTCGGCATACATGGCGAGGCCGTTGTGCTGAAAATATGCGTATTTTCTCGAGGTGTCTTCAGTCATCATATAGTATCCGCCGTAGCGAACACCTCGGACTTGAAGAATAGGATATTCAAGAGCAGACATATTTTTCATGTCATATATTTCGCCTTCCGATGCGCTTCGGGTATGGTTATAGCCTCCAAAGCGCACCATAGTACTTTTTCTTATATTTCCCGAATAAACAGGTGAAGCAAGCAAGGGCATTATTTTTCATCTCCTTTGTCGAATTCAACAAAACCTTCCAGTGCAATAAGCACTGCTGCGGATATTTTTGAGGGCGGCCTTATTTTGATTGGCTTTATAGAGTGTTCGACCTCGAAAGCGGAAATTTTATTTCGCTCTTGCGCAAAAGCCTCTGCACTCTCACTGTCCGAAAATTCAATTTTTCTACCGGAGCTTATAACAGCACGGCCGTGCTCATCCTTTTTTGCATATTTTTCAATGAGCTTTCGCTCTCCTTCTGCATAAGCAAGAGCGTGAACCTCAAGCTCTTTTATAAGAAGCACAAGAGCATAAGCTGAAGAAAAATCAAGCTCTGTATCCTTCAGTTTTTTTGCCGCCTCATATGCGCTAACTATTTTTAAAAGTATCATGATATCAATCTCCCATTTATATAAACATTTCCGTTCAATCGTATATCTCCTTCGCCATCGTTGGCAGTAAGTGTTATTCCGTGACCACTGCCACTTTCAATATAAACCGTTCCGCCGCTTTCAATACTGGTTCCGGCACTGGAAATGAGCTTCAGTGCGCATTCATAATAAGCAGATTCGGCGGTTGAAATATAAAGAGCTGGTATTCTGTTACCATTCGGATCAGTGTTATAGTAAGAATATATCCTGCCGCTTAAAATGTTATAGTAACCTTCATATGTATCTGTGAATATGCTTTCAAAGCTTCCGTTAACTCCATTGCGGTATACGCTTCTAAATGTTGTTCCCGTGATGGTTCCCGAAACGATGTTATCGCCGTTTATGGTAGTTTCGCCGCTTCCGCTCAGATCTGTAAAGCGTACAAGACCCGACAAATCTATAATATCGGATTCTGCGCTTATCCGGTTTCCGGTTAATTCAATTTTTGAACCGTTTGCAACAAGCCTAATGCTATTCATATCCTGATATATCTGGGTGAATTTTCCGTCATAGCCTTCAATTTTGCTTAACAGAGCTTCTGCTGTTATAGAAAGCGTAGATATAGATTTTTCGCTTTCCTGAAGCCGCATATATAAAGGCTCTCTTATCACCTTGCCAATCTCTTCTATGCCAACCTGCGAGAAATTTTCGCCATCCAAATTTCCGAGAGTATATCTGAGGTTTTCGAGAAGCATATAAAGATAGTTAAGTATTTTTTCTGTTTTCTCGCTCTCGCTTTCCTGCCCGGTAAAGGTAGGAAAAGAAACATCTGCATCAAGAAGTCCCATCATCGGCATTCAAATCATGCTCCTTTCTTTTTGCCGCAAGAGTATCTTTGGCGCACCGGGCAAAGGGACAATATATCCCTCTGCCCACCATTATGCCCCATATACACCCGTTACAGGGATGATTTTTTATTATTATCATTTTTTTATTTGCACCGCCACATTATGAATAAGCTCGGCAAAATATGGATCGATCTTTTCACGCTTCAGCCAATAATTAGGGGAGGAGATAAAGCCGGCGGCGGCAAGAGCGGCAATATCCTCCTCAAACTGCGTTTTTGCGGCGTATGTACCAACCTTGTTAGGGATTTGAAGGATAGTATCCGGGTTTATCTTTCGTGTGCCGTTTTGCCTCACCTCAAAGTGCAAATGCGCACCAAAGGAATAGCCTGTGTTGCCCATAATGCCGATGCAGTCACCTGCCTTTACAGTCTGCCCCTCTTGAACGGCGCATGACGCAAGATGGCAGTAATAATAATCAA
>JAZUQN010000023.1:0-7351 GCA_045605745.1 Eubacteriales bacterium | reverse complement strand
GAAAAAGGCTTATGCCACAAGGGTTTTTCGGGGGTCAGGAGAGAATTTTCGAGTTCTCTCCAAGGCAAAAATTTTGGGGGCTTAAAGCAAAGAAAAAAGCACCTGATTTTTAGCGAATATCACTAAATTCAAGTGCTTTTTGTTGCACAAAATTGTGCAAAGTGTGGCGGAGGGTGTGGGATTCGAACCCACGTGCCCAGAGGGCAAACGGTTTTCAAGACCGCCTCGTTATGACCACTTCGATAACCCTCCGTAGGGTATCTTTAGCGAAATGCTCTGGAATTTGGAGAGAATTTCGCGAGAGAACTATGAAATTTTTGTATGATGGAAAATGCCGAAAACCCTTGATATGACAAGGATTTTGAGGGAACAAAAGGAACTTCTGCGCGCGGGTTTTCAAGACCGCCTCGTTATGACCGCTTCGATATCCCTCCGTATGCTATCATGGTAAATTCTCTCACTTATCAAGAAAGTTTACCGTGGACAGAAAAAGGAAAAATTCGCTCACTGCCCCACTTGAAAGCCTTTGATATTTTAACACATAAACATAGTTTTGTCAAGAGATAATTTAATTTTATTGCAAAAAATGTTTTTAGAAAAGAAAAAATAATCAATTTGTAAATTTTTTTGATTTTGCTATTGCAATTTTTAGTTTGATATGGTATAATTTATAAGAATTTGTGTTCGCACATCTTGTTTACGTCTATAAATAAGGAAAATAAAACGTTTTTTTAGATTTTGGAGGAATATAAAATGGAACTTATTTTTGGTATCGTGCTTCTTGTTATGGCAGTATTTTTGATCGTTGCTGTACTTATGCAGTCCGGTAAGGACAAACGCCTTTCCGGCACAATAGCAGGCGGTGCTGAAACCTTCTTCGGCAAAACAAAGGCAAATCAGATGGACAAAACTCTTTCTCTTGTCACAACTATCGTGGCTATAGTGTTTGTTTTGGGCGTTATCGCAATGTTTGTTTTCGTTGGCTAAAGGCATTTGCAGTTATTGCATCTAAGAAAGCAAATCGGTCAATCACAAGAGTATGGCAGAGATTGGCAGATTGCAAGTCTCTTTGATTCTCCGTTTTTACGCGGACACTGAAAAGCATTTCTGCATTAGTGGCAGAAATGCTTTTTTGTTTTTATTTTTTTATCGCCAAAATATGACTTTTTTCTAAATGATAAAAGCCACAACTTTAATCAGGAGAAATTTAAATGAATATAAACATCAAGAAAAGAGCGCTTGGCATCGACATCGGCTCAACCACAACTAAGCTGGTTCTTGCCGAAAATGATAAAATTTTATATGAACGATACGAGCGTCACTTTTCTCAAGTACGCGAAAAGACCATACAAATGGTAAGTGATATCAAAGATCTGCTGGAGGAATCCCCCTTCACAGTGTCGATTTCCGGCTCAGCAGGCATGGGCGTTGCAGAAGCAACTGCGCTACCATTTGTTCAGGAGGTTTATGCAACAGGTGAGGCTGTACGTAGCTTGGCCCCCGACACAAGCGCAGTGATAGAGCTTGGCGGTGAGGATGCTAAGGTCATTTTTTTCGACGGCGGAATTGACGAGCGTATGAATGGCTCCTGCGCCGGCGGAACAGGTGCATTCATTGATCAAATGGCGGTTCTGCTAAACATGAGCGTTGATGAAATGGATAGAGAAAGCCTTAATGCAAGCAGAATATATCCCATCGCCTCTCGATGCGGTGTATTTGCCAAAACCGATGTCCAGCCTCTTTTAAATCAGGGTGCTCTTAAAAGCGATGTTGCTGCAAGCATATATCAAGCTGTTGTAAACCAAACGATAACAGGGCTTGCGCAAGGCAGAACCATAGGCGGAAAGGTGCTGTTTCTCGGTGGGCCGCTTTACTACTGCAAGGGTCTTCGTCTCAGATTCAGAGAAACTCTCGGACTTGATGAAAAGCACGCAATTTTTCCGGAATATGGACGCTTTGCGGTAGCGCTGGGTGCAGCTTTGTACTCTCAGTCTACAAACGAAATAACCTATGATTTTCTCCTTGGCGAGCTTATGAAAGCAAAGGTCGGAAGTGGGAGTGATCGCCTTCCTCCGTTATTCAAAACCCAAGACAACTATAAAGAATTTATCGAACGCCATGCGAAAGCCACCGTAAACGAGAGAGATCTTGATACATACAGAGGAAGAGCTTGGCTTGGCATTGATTGCGGCAGCACAACAACCAAGCTGGTTCTTATCTCAGAGGATAAGGATCTGCTTTATACATACTACAGTCCAAACGGTGGAGATCCCGTCAAGGTTGTCAGAGAACAGCTTATGGAGATACGAAAAAGGTGCGCAGATCGAGTAACTATATGCGGAAGCACCGCAACAGGCTATGGTGAGGACCTTGTGAAAAACGCCTTTCATATTGATTTTGGTGTTGTGGAGACAATCGCCCACTACACCGCAGCAAAGTTTTTTCGCCCGAATGTGGATTTTATACTCGATATAGGCGGTCAGGACATTAAATGCTTCAGAATAAGAGGCGGCGCAATAGACTCTATAATGCTGAATGAGGCCTGCTCATCGGGCTGCGGCTCATTCATTGAAACTTTTGCAAAATCCATGGGGTATTCAATATCGGATTTTGCCGAAAAAGGGCTCAAAGGCAAATCTCCGGTAAATCTTGGTTCAAGATGCACGGTGTTTATGAACTCCTCTGTTAAGCAATCGCAAAAAGAGGGAGCAACCGTTGAAGATATTTCAGCAGGATTATCCATAAGTGTTGTAAAAAATGCGATATATAAGGTCATCCGAGCTTCATCGCCGAATGAGCTTGGAAAAAATATAGTGGTTCAGGGCGGAACCTTCCATAACGATGCAGTTCTCAGAGCCTTTGAAAATGAGCTGGGTGCTAATGTCATTCGCCCATCCATTGCAGGACTTATGGGCGCTTACGGTGCGGCACTTTACGCCATGGATATGGAGCTTCAAAATTCAGACCTGTTGACATTGGATGAGCTGAAGAGCTTTAAGCACACCGCAAAGACTGCTATTTGTCGAGGCTGTGCTAACGGCTGCCATCTAACCGTCAACAGCTTTGGAGACGGAAAACGCTATATTTCCGGCAACCAATGTCAAAAAGCACTTGGCATAGAAAATGTTGAAGAAATGCCTAATATTTATGCGATAAAGAGAGATTATTTTTCTTCTCTTTGCGGAAAAGAAGGAGAACGCGGAAAAATAGGTCTGCCTCTTGCTCTTGGAATGTTTGAGCTTGCCCCGCTTTGGAACGGTATTTTCACAAGCCTTGGCTTTGAAACGGTTTTCTCAAACCTTTCAACTCGCCAGACCTATGAAAAGGGACAATTTTCTATCCCCTCAGACACCGCCTGCTATCCTGCAAAGATAATGCACGGACATATAGAAGAGCTGATCGAAAAAGGAGCAGAGAGGATATTCTACCCTTCCCTTACCTATAACATCGATGAAAAATCCGGCTCAAATCATTATAACTGTCCGGTTGTAGCCTATTATGCAGAGCTTTTAAATGGCAACATGGACAGTCTAAAAACCGTTGACTTCATCTATCCCTATCTTAATATAAACAGCCAAAGCGCTCTTGTGCGCACCCTGCTCCCGGCTTTAGCGGAGCATGGAATCGATGTGACGAAAAAAGAGCTTAAAAATGCTGTGAAATGCGGATTTGATGAATACCGAAATTATGTCAATATGCTGCATTCAGAGGGCGAAAAAGCCCTTGACTTCGCTAAAAAGAACGGTAAAAGAGTTATGATACTGGCAGGCAGACCGTATCATATAGATCCTGAGATCGGGCACGGGATAGACAAGCTTGCTTCTTCTCTTGGCTTTGTTGTTGTAAGCGAGGATAGCGTTTGTCATCTTGTGTCTCCACAAAAAACAAGTGTACTTAATCAATGGACATTTCATTCAAGGCTTTATAAGGCGGCAAAGCTTGCGTCTATGCACGATAACATTGAGCTTGTTCAGCTTGTTTCATTTGGCTGTGGAGTTGACGCCATAACTACGGATGAAGTCCGTGCGATCCTTGAAAGCAAGGGCAGATTCTACACTCAAATAAAAATCGACGAGATAACAAACCTTGGAGCAGTTAAGATAAGACTGCGCAGTCTCATCGGCTCGCTTGAGGATAAAGAACGCAAAAGCAATTTAAAAAATCATCACGATAAGGAGTGACAGAATGGCTGAACAACAGTATATAGAGTTTACTGCCAAAATGAAAAAGGATTACAAAATACTTGTGCCTAATATGCTTCCGGTACATTTTGAACTGATATGCAGCGTTCTTCGTACCTTTGGATATGATGTTGAGCTTCTTTTAAGCGAAGGGCCACAAATTGCAGAAACAGGTCTTAAATATGTGCATAACGACACCTGTTATCCCGCTGTTCTTGTGATAGGACAGTTCATTGATGCGCTGTCCACCGGTAAATATGATCCCCATAAGGTAGCACTTGTCCTGTTTCAAACCGGCGGAGGTTGCCGCGCATCAAACTATATCCCTCTGCTTAGAAAGGCCCTTGAAAGAGCAGGCTACGGTTATGTTCCGGTTATCTCCTTTAGTCCGTTTGGCATCGAAAAGCACTCAGGCTTCAAGCTGACCCTGCGGCACTGGCACGCAATGATGTATGCCGTGCTTTACGGAGATCTTATGATGTCGCTTGCAAATCAGTGCAAGCCCTATGAAACAAGCAAGGGCGACACCGATGCTTTAACTGCACGCCTTACAGACCAAATTTCAAAGGATATCGGCAAGGGCAAAAAAATCAGCTATGACAAGATCAAAGCTGATTATGAAAGCATTATAGCCGAGTATGCAAAAATTCCAAAGCAGGTAAGTGAAAAGGTTAAAGTGGGGGTTGTGGGAGAGATCTTCGTCAAATATTCCCCACTTGGAAATAATAATCTGGAGCGCTTTCTTATAGATGAGGGAGCAGAGGTTACGGTACCGGGGCTTATAGATTTTTGTCTCTATGTTCTTTTCAACAGCATGGAGGATTACCGTCTTTACGGAAGAAATCGCTTTACCCACAAAATCTATGAGATAGCCTACAATTTTGTTTGCAGAAAAAAACAGGACATCATAGATTTGATAAATAAAGAGGGTAGCTTTGTGCCTATGACCCCATTTGAGCACACCGTTACACTTTCCAAGGGTTACATAAGCACCGGAACGAAGATGGGAGAAGGATGGCTATTGACCGCTGAAATGCTTGAGCTCGCAGAGGAAGGGGTTAAAAACATAGTTTGCACTCAGCCATTTGGCTGTCTTCCAAACCATATATGCGGCAAGGGTATGATGAGAAAAATCAAGGAACTTAATCCTGATGTTAATATCGTTGCAATTGACTATGATGCCGGAGCAACCAAAGCAAATCAAGAAAACAGGCTCAGGCTGATGCTCTCAAATGCAAAAGATAATTTGAAAATCTGCCAAAGCAGTGAGAATACAGCTACGGATGAATACAGCTTGACACATTGAAAAAAGCAATAAAGAGAAGGACAACATTGCCCTTCTCTTTATTGCTTTTTGTGTAAATTTTGATTTGTCGGGGAGACATATGAAAGCACACTGCTTTCGTTTGTGGTAAACGATTGACCATAAAAACTTCGCAGTGTGCTATTGTTTGTCAAACCCCAATTCCCCCATAAACTCCTGTTTATACACTTGAAATGCAAATCAAAAATCTTATCACTTTATTGGCTCAAAATCCGACGCCCCATGCTTGCAAAGAGGACAGATGAAGTCCTCCGGCAGAGTGTCTCCCTCATAAACATATCCACATATAGTACAAACATATCCCTTTTTACCCTCAGTATCAGGCTTCGGTTTAACATTGTTAAGATAATAAGTGTATGTCATCGTCTCCTTTTCGGAAATAACTCTTGCCTCGGTCACAGAACAAATAAACATTCCATGAGTATCAAGATCCACATACTGCTCAACGCTTAGCGACATAAAAGAGTTGATATACCTTGGCAGAAATACAAGTCCGTTATCCGAGCGAAGGGGCTCACAACCCTCAAATTTATCAACATTTCTGCCACTTAAAAAGCCAAATTTTTCAAAGACCGCAAATGGTGCCTCTGTCGAAAGGCAATTTATATTCATCTTGCCTGTCTGCTTTATGATGTGATGAGAATAATTTTCCTTATTTATCGTAACAGCAATTCTATTAGGTGTGTTTGTCACCTGCGTTACAGTGTTTACAATAAGTCCGTTGTCCTTTTTGCCGTCGTTCGATGTGATAACATACAGACCGTAGCCAATATTGAATAGAGCTGTCATATCATTTTTGTTCGCAGTTGAGGAATGCTGAGCAAGATAACTTCTGCAAAGCTCCTCTGCAAGAGCTTCAAGCTTAGCGGTGCTTTCTTCATTTAGCGCAGACAGAATTCTTACACTCGTATCTGCAAAAGTAATGTTCTTACATTTTTCAAGCATGGTATGCATAATCTTTGCAGCAAGGGGCGCCCAACTTCCGTTTTCAATGAGAGCAACAGTTCGGTTGCTGAAATTTCTCTCGGTTAAATGGTTGATAAAGCTATGCATAAATGGGAATATCTCCGCATTATATGTGGTAGTCGCCAAAACCAGCTTACTATATCTGAAGGCATCTGCAACCGCCTCCGCTATATCGCACCTTGCAAGATCATGGACAATAACCTTTGGAGCTCCATTTGCAGCAAGCTTTTCTGCCAGCCTGAGAATTGCCTTTTTTGTATTGCCGTATACGGAGGTATAAGCTATAACAATGCCCTCTTCCTCCGGCTGATAGCTTGACCATGTGTTATAAAGATTTATATAATATCCCAGATTCTCTTTAAGCACAGGACCATGCAAGGGACAGATAATTTCAATATCAAGGCCCGCTGCCTTTTTCAGAAGTGCCTGCACCTGAACACCATATTTCCCAACTATACCAATAAAATATCTTCTTGCCTCATCTGCCCAAGGCTCACTTCTATCAAGTGCCCCAAATTTTCCAAAGCCATCCGCAGAAAATAAGACCTTATCATAGCTATCATATGTGACGATAACCTCAGGCCAATGTACCATCGGAGCTGCTACAAAGGTCAGATTATGCTTACCGAGAGAAAGCACATCGCCCTCACCGACAACAATCTGTCTCTCAGCAAAATCAGTACCAAAGAAGTTTTTCATCATAGCAAAAGCCTTTACAGATGATACGATTTTGGCTTCGGGGTAAGCTTTTACAAAGCTCATAATATTTGCCGAATGGTCAGGCTCCATATGCTGAACAACAAGGTAATCCGGTTTTCTGTTACCTAAAGTTTTTGCAATGTTATCAAGCCATTCATGGGTAAATGCCGCATCGACTGTA
>JAZUQN010000022.1:0-7656 GCA_045605745.1 Eubacteriales bacterium | reverse complement strand
GGTGACAAAACTGTTAAAGTTTTGCACAAGCTTTTTCAAAAGCTTGTGGGAGCCGGCGTTGTCGCCTCGTCGCCTCCGCAGAGGCGGCAACGCCCCGGGCGGCATTTCTTTTGCCAAACGATTTTGACGAATAAACGGACATATTTTCTATGAAAATATGTCAAGCGATGCAATGAGAAATTCACAAAACCGATAAACTTCACGCATCGTGACTTTTCTTTGCGCCTGTTTCGCCAAAGAAAAAGCGGACAAACGAATGAGATAAGCATCGTTTCTTCTTTTTTCTCATGCCGCATGGCACTTACTTTGGCATGCCCCCAAAGGTCAGCGAGCAAGCTCGCTGCGAGTTTGCCTCGGCGGCTAAACACCGCCGTTTGCAAGCAAACCGTCAAGACTCGCCGCAAAAGACACTTAGAGGGAAACTACTTTTCCCTCTAAGGACTCCTTTCCTTGCGCTACCAATGCTCCCACGAAAATGCAATTCTGCATTTTCTTATGTCGCTGTTTCTCACGCTATCTCTCCTTTTTGCGCCAAAAATCACCGGTGCAAAAAGGGTGTGATAAACCGCACACTGCTTTCGTTTGTGGTGAGCGACTAACTATAAAAACTTTGTAGTGTGCTATCCTGCGTTTCCCCGATAAATCAAAATAAATCTATAAAGCTAAACAGAAAATAGGCTGAACCAAATGGCTCAGCCTATTCTGTATATAAATCAAAAATTACTGTGCAGCGTCTACAATTGCAGTAAACTTAGATGCAACAAGTGATGCACCGCCGATAAGACCGCCGTCTACATTCACCTTTGAAAGAAGCTCTGCAGCATTTGCATCGTTCATAGAACCGCCATACTGAATTGTGATGCCCTCTGCAGCTTCCTCACCATAAAGCTCCTTGATTGTAGCTCTGATAACGCCGCAGGTCTCGTCTGCCTGCTCAGGAGTTGCTGTCAGACCTGTGCCGATAGCCCAAACAGGCTCATAGGCAATGATGACATTCTTAAGTTCCTCAGCACTTACATCCTTAAGATCAAGCTTTGTCTGCATAGCAACAACTTCATTTGTGATGCCGCTAAGTCTTTCTTCCTTAACCTCGCCAAGGCAGAGAATAACCTTCATGCCGGCCGCAAGAGCAGCCTTTGTGCGGAGATTGACAGTTTCGTCTGTCTCGCCGAAATACTGTCTTCTTTCGCTGTGACCGATAATAACATATTCAACACCCATGCTGGTGAGCATCTTTGCGGAAACCTCGCCTGTGTATGCGCCTTTTTCAGCGAAATGCACATTCTCAGCACCGATCTTTATCGTTGAGCCCTCAGCAGCCTCCATTGCAGCATAGATGTCAACATATGGAGCACAGAAAACGATATCGCAAGCGTCCTTGCCTGCAACCATGGGCTTGATCTCCTCAATAAATGCCTTTGCTTCAGCAGGAGTAAAATTCATCTTCCAGTTACCTGCGATAACTGTGCGTCTTTTTGCGTTATTCATTATAAAATCCGTCCTTATTTACTTAATTTGGAGCTGTCGCCAAAGCGACAGCTCCGAATAATTTATAAAATTACTTGTTTTCGAGGCAGCTGATGCCGGGAAGATCCTTACCCTCAAGGAACTCAAGAGAAGCACCGCCACCGGTGGAAATATGAGTGATTCTGTCTGCATAGCCAAGCTGCTCGCAAGCCGCTGCACTGTCTCCGCCGCCAACGATAGAAATAGCATCGCTGTCAGCAAGGGCGGAAGCAACAGCATTTGTTCCCTTTGAAAGGGTGGGGTTCTCAAACACGCCCATAGGACCGTTCCAAACAACGGTCTTTGCAGCCTTAACAGCCTCAGAGAAGAGAGCAACTGTCTTTTCGCCAATATCAAGACCTTCCATATCAGAGGGGATCTCGTTTGAAGGAACTGTCTTAACATCAACGGGAGCATCGATGGGGTTCGGGAAAGAAGCGGCAACAACTGTGTCGATGGGAAGAAGGAGCTTAACACCTGCCTCCTCAGCCTTTGCCATCATTTCCTTGCAATAATCAATCTTTTCAGAATCGAGAAGTGAATTTCCTACGCCATAGCCCTTAGCAGCAAGGAATGTATATGCCATACCGCCGCCGATGATAAGTGTATCAACCTTTGTGAGAAGGTTGTTGATGACATTGAGCTTATCGGAAACCTTTGCTCCGCCGAGAATAGCAACAAAAGGTCTCTCAGGATTCTGGAGAGCCTTGCCCATAATGCCGCTCTCCTTCTGAATGAGGTAACCGCAAACTGCAGGGAGGTGGTCAGCAACGCCTGCTGTTGTAGCGTGAGCTCTGTGAGGTGTGCCGAAAGCATCGTTTACGAAAATGTCAGCCATAGAAGCAAGCTCTTTTGCAAATTCGGGATCGTTCTTTGTCTCTCGTGCATCGAAGCGAACATTCTCAAGAAGAACTGCCTCGCCGGCCTTTAGAGCAGCAACCTTTGCCTTTGCATCGGGACCTACGATATCCTCAGCGAAGGTAACCTTGCCGCCGAGATCCTCGTTAAGTCTGTCTGCAACGGGACGAAGTGTGAGCTTCTTCTTATCGCCGAGAGCCTTTTCAAGGTAAGCCGCCTTTGCCGAAGCCTGCTCAGCTTCGGGAAGAGCCTCAACAGCCTTCTTCTCTTTCTTTGTAAGACCAAAGCCCTCTGTGAAGATGTTGTGGGGCTTGCCCATGTGAGAGCAAAGGATAACCTTTGCGCCCTTATCCATAAGATACTTGATTGTGGGGAGAGCGCCAACGATTCTCTTATCGCTGGTGATCTTGCCGTCCTTCATGGGTACATTGAAATCGCAACGAACAAGGCAAGTTTTGCCGGCAACATCAATGTCTTCAATGGTTTTCTTGTTATAAGTCATTTTGAAATCCGCCTTTCTTATTGTTTCAAATTATTTTCCAATTTTGTATTATAACACAAAATTTTAGTTTTTACAACAGTTTATTGTTAATATTTTGGCAAAACCAAAAAAATCTTTTATATAAACTCTTTTAAAATAGTGAATGAACTGAAAAAACTGTTAGTTTTCTGCATTTATCTGGGCAACCTTAGCTTTTGCAGCCTCATGCTCTGCATTTGTGCGTGAGAAATAAGTGTTTCCATAGTTATCCGAAACAAAATAATAATACTTTGTTGAGGCCGGCCAGAGCGCACAGGTTATGGCTTCATATCCGGGATTTGCGATAGGCCCGGGGGGCAGACCCTCATACATATATGAGTTATATGGTGTATCATAATTCAGATCCTCGCCTGTAAGAGAGCTTTTTCTCTCGCCGTCTCTAACCTGAATTGCGTACATTATAGTAGCGTCACTTTCAAGCTTCGGAAAATTGGGGCTGTTCAGACGATTGTGGAAAACTGAGGAGACCATTTCATAGTCCTGGGCATATCTTGCCTCTTTTTCTATCATTGAAGCAAGGGTCATAATTTGGTCAACGCTATATCCAAGGGACTCTGCCTTTTCATAGAAATCACTCGAAAATATCACATTAAAGCGGCTCAGCAGCTTATATATAACCGTCACCTCAGAGCTGCTTTTATAGAATTCATATGTGTCGGGATAGAGATATCCTTCAAGTCGGTAGGTCCTGCCCGTTAAATCGGTCTCGTCAAGAGCTCTCACAAAATCGAAATCAAAATCGTAGTTATTTATCGCATCGATAAATCCTGCCCTTGTTCCGATTCCGTTTTCGGTGAAGAGGGTTATCATTTCGTCGATCGTATATCCCTCCGGAATAGTAATTCTCACAACCTCATAGGATTTATGCTTAACGAAGGCATAAAACAGTTCGTCATAATTCATCATACCGTTAACGGTGTAATCGCCTGCAATAAATTCATATGTCTTGTCGATCTTTTTCAGCCTAGCATAAAGCACAAGCAGGTCGGGATATTCAACAACGCCTGCTTCTCCCAAAATATCAGCTATTTCCTCAACAGTTGCATATTCGGGAATAGTGACCTCAACCTCCTCCGGGTTTTTAACAAAGGCATACATATCATTGACAAAAACGATTGCATAATAAGAGATAAGACCTGAAACAGCAACAACGATGACGATATATAGTATCGCCTTGATAAGGCTCATAACGGCACTTGTTCCGCCGCCCTCCTCTTCTGCAGTAATCCTCTCTATCCTTGCTTTTGCTTCTTTGCTTTTTTTAGCTTTTCTTATGCTTTCTCGGTCGGTGCTTCTGGTGTTAGAGAGACTGTTTTTATAGAGCTCGTCTTTTTTTACTTGTTGAGAGGACTTGACTCCGGTGACTTGTTTTGCGCTCTGGTTGCCAACAGCTCTTCTTGTATCGTTTGCCTTTGGACGAGCTACTGATACTGCCCGTGCCTGTTGGGTTCCGGAGGTAGATACCGCTCTTCTCGGTGTGGGGTTCACCATTTTGCCCGGATTTTGCAAAGGCTGTTTTCTCATCATAGAGCTTTGACGTCGTGGGGCTTCTGCTCCGGCAGAGCTTTGCCCTTGGGGGATATTTTGTGTGCCGCCAAAGGGAGCACCACTTTGAGGAGCACCGTATGCAGGTCGTCTTATGCCCTCAACATCATCACCGATAGCCCCACTATTTTGAGGACGCTTGATACCGTCGCTCAAGTTTTTTGGAGCACCGCCGTTTTTATATTCATTATTCAAGGTAACACCTTCTTTCGTAGCCTCGCAGAGCGAGATTGATGAAAGGATGAACGATAATTAAATATCGGGATATCATCAAAGTGAAATTATCGCAACCACAAAATATATCAGGTAAATAACAAGGCAAGGTGGACACAGCAAAGCCTGGGCAAAGCCGTCCTTTGCGTTATCCGAGCCGCCTCGCTTGCTTGATTTTTTCTTTATATAGTCCGAGGGTTTGTTTTGGGCACTGTATCTCCGATAAAGTCTTGCAGCCTCTCCGCAAAACAGTGCGGCAAAAAGCAGGGTCGCCACCGATAGAAGCAGTAAAAATACCTCGGTACTGCCTGTTGTTTTATATACTTCTCCTGCAAAGCTTTGTCCGAAAAGTCCATACATATTATACAAGAAATGTACGAAAATACAGCCAATGAGCGACCTTGAGGCATACATCGTCAGAAAAAGAACTATGCCTGCAAAGAAGTATATAAGAAGCTGTCCGAAATTGAAATGTATCATGCCGAAAAACAGAGAGGACATTATGAGAGCACATCCTATGCCGTATTCCTCATATTCGGCTGAGAGAAGTGATCTGAAGAAAAACTCCTCGCATATTGCCGGCAGGGCCGCATAGGCAACGGTGATATACAAAAAGGATTCTGCACTGCCGTCATACTCAACTCTAAAGGTATTGTAAAGAGAGAATTCTTCACTTAAAACTCCATCGGCAAACACTATATTGATAAGAAGAGAGCCGCAGATAAGAGCCAAAGCTCCAAGCACTGAAACAGCAATCTGCTGTGCTCCGATCAGTCTTATTCTAAGCCGTTCGGAATATTTTTCACCCTTTAGCTTTGAATATATAACCGCCGGCAAAAAAAATATAAGGAGCTGCAGGGCGATAATGCCAATATATTCATTTTCACCTGTCATTTCGCTTATTTTTATAATTTTTGACAATAGGAGAAGCAAATAAACAATTGCCACAAGAATAGGCGCTGTCATATTGGATTTATATTTCGATAGCACCTCATTCACTCTCCTTTTAATTAATCTGCCAGAACTGACGTTTTTATTTCGCGCGCCTTTTCCTCACCGCAAAGAGCAGTGATAATTGCAAGACCGAAGTCGAGAGCAACACCCATTCCTGCCGCAGTGATTATTTTTCCGTCCAAAGCAACCTTGCAGTTGGATATAGTAGCTCCCTCAAGGTATTTTTCAAAACCGGGATAGCATATTGCTTTTCTGCCGCAGAGAATACCACGCTTTCCGAGAACAGAGGGGGCAGCACAAATGGCGCAGAGATAGGCGTCATTTTTTAAAGCGCTGTCTATGGCACGCTGAACAGTGGCAGATGCCTCAAGATTGGTGGTTCCGGGGAGTCCACCGGGCAAAATAATCATTTCCGGAGCATCATCCGAGAGCTCCGATTCATTTATATCAGCCCTAACCGTGATGCCGTGAGAGCCTGTAACAAAATTGTCGCTGCCAACGGCAACCGTCTTAACAGCAATGCCGGCACGGCGCATAAGATCAAGAGGGCAAAGAGCTTCTATCTCTTCAAAGCCGTTTGCAAGAAACATATATACCATATTTTCTACCTTTAAAGTGACAGAGCCGATGCGATATCGCAAACAGGCATCTCTGTCTCCTCTCTTGTTTCAAGATTCTTTACTTTGGCGATGCCTCTCTCAAGCTCGCTGCCGCCCATGATAACCACATGGGAATATTTGCCCCGAACGGCATAGTCGATCTGCTTTCCGAACTTTTTGATTCCCGTATAAAGGGTTGCGGTGATGCCTGCGCTGCGGAGCTGATCAACAACGGCAATATAATTTTCAAGAGGAACATCATTAAAGCGAGCAACAAGAACCCTTTTCTCGCTTTCATATAGATTTGGAACAAGATTATGGGTCACAAGGAAGTTTTCAAGAGTTACATCTCCCATGCCATAGCCAACGCCGGACACCTTGCCGTTTTTTGCAAACAGACCGATCAGATTGTCATAGCGTCCACCGCCAAACATTGCTCTGTTGTTTTCGGGAGCCTCATCGAAAACCTCAAATACCGTTCCCGTATAATAATCAAGACCTCTGATTATACCAAAGTCGAACACGCAGTATTTATCAAGCCCTGTAGCTTCAAGGGCAGAAAAGAGCGAGGAAAGCTCCTCTGAGCCAACAGAATCGGGACAGATAGCAGTTGCCTCTTTAACATTCATTGTGTAGAGACTGTCAATTTTTTCGATCTGCTCCTCGGTGAGCCCAAGTTCTGTCATATCCTTGACATAAGCTTCTCTTGGAATCTTATTTTTGCGGTCAACAACCTTTGAAACCTTTTTTGCGCCATCTGCATCTGTTTTGCAGATAGCAGCGATAACATCGTTAAAGAAGCGGCGATTGTTGATGTGAACCTTAAACATTGTTTCGTCTGCTCCAAAAGCACGAAGAACCGCAATAGCACTTTCGATAATATCCAGATCTGCTTCATATGTGTCACAGCCGAAAAGATCAACATTCAACTGCCAGAATTCACGCAGCCTGCCTCTCTGAGGGCGCTCGTATCTATACATATTTGGGATGGAGAACCATCTCAGGGGATAGTTAAGCTCACCAAGCTTAGCCGCAACCATGCGTGCCACGCTTGGCGTCATCTCGGGGCGAATGGCAAGATCTCTTCCGCCGCGGTCTGTAAAATTATATGTTTGTTCTCTGGCGAGTTCATCACCGCTTTTTGCGGCATAAAGCTCCAAAGACTCAAGCATTGGGCCGTTATATTCGTCAAAAGCGCAAAGCTCCAGAGTTTTGCGGATCTTACCGAAAAACCAGTTTCTCAGCTTCATATCCTCGGGATAAAAATCTCTTGTGCCCTTATAAGGCTGTGTTGACAGTTTTTCCATTTTATATAACCTTTCAGTTAAAAATCAATATTTCCAAAAATATTCATTATATTATATCACAAATATTTTCATTTGTCTATACAACAATGTAAATTATTTTCTTTTCTAAGGCTGAAAAAGGCTGACCAAGTGG
>JAZUQN010000021.1:0-1500 GCA_045605745.1 Eubacteriales bacterium | reverse complement strand
GAGCTCAGATTGTCCTCTAAATTTATAACTGCATTAAAGAGCAAAGAGAATGGGATAACAGTAAACGGCGAGCGTGTCACCGTTAGAAAAAAGCTTTCACCGGGAGATATTCTCAGTATAAAAATCGAAGATGATGAAAATAACGAAAACCTCATTCCAACCGAGATGCCTCTCGATATAATTTTTGAAGACGATGATATAATTCTTGTAAACAAGCCCCCCATGATGCCCACGCATCCCTCACACGGCCATTTTGATGACACACTTGCAAACGGTATTTGTTTTCACATGATAAAAAATCAAAAAGCCCCCTTTGTTTTCAGATCTGTTAACCGTCTCGACAGAAATACAAGCGGCATCGTTCTTGTTGCAAAAAACAGAATCAGTGCTCAGAGGCTATATTCCTCCATGCAAAAGGGCGAAATAAAGAAGACCTACATTGCCTTACTATGTGGAGAGATATCACCCAATAACGGTATAATTGATACCTTTATCCGCAGAAAAGAAGCAAGCATTATCACAAGAGAGGTCTGTGGGCCTTTGGCAGATGCCGCAAGAGCAATAACAGAATATACTGTTCTCAGCTGTGTAAATAATATAACGGCAGTAAAGGCCTGTCCCATTACGGGAAGAACTCATCAGCTCAGACTTCATTTTGCCCATCTTGGTGCTCCGGTGCTCGGAGACGACCTTTATGGCACTCCCTCTGATGTTATTGACAGACAAGCCCTGCACGCATATACACTCTCCTTTCCTCACCCCAAAAGCGGCGAATTATTGCTTTTCACAGCACCGCTTATGGAGGATATGCGCCGAGTGATATCAGATAATAACCTTAAAATCGAGGTGTAAAAAATTGAACAACTATTTAAAAACATATAAAGGCTATGAAAAAAAGAAGGTCCTGCCGTTTTTTGTAAAAATAATTTATATCATAACTGCATTAACTGCCGCATTCCACCTTATATCGGTTTTTTCAGAGCAGTTTGCAAATTTTTTTAATAGCTATATAAGTGCGGCAGTGCGTTTTATTCTCGCCAAAGTTACAAACTTGATACCATTTTCCTTTGCCGAAATGCTGCTGATACTTGTGCCAATATTTGCTTTTCTTCTCATTCGTCATGCGATCAAAAATCATGCAGATTCTTGGGGATCTGTTATCAGATATGCTTTGTCGGTTCTTTCTATTGCCTGCGTTTTCTATATTCTCTTTTTCTGGAGCTATGGTGTTGGATATAACACCACATCTCTTGATAAAAAGCTTGGACTTGAGCGAAACGCTGTTAGTGCAGAAGAACTTTATGAAACTGCAGAAGTACTTTCCGCAAAGCTTGAGGAAGAAGCAGAAAGCATCACCTTCAGAGAAAAAAGCTTCTCTGTTATGCCATATAGCATTTCAGAGATGTCGTATAAGCTTGGGCTTTCTTATGATAAATTCTGCCAAAGCTATGACGTTGTTTCAAGACTAAAAAGCAACATTAAGCCTGTTATTATGAGCGA
>JAZUQN010000020.1:0-10161 GCA_045605745.1 Eubacteriales bacterium | reverse complement strand
TAAATATGTTAAAAATCAAGCGAAAGCCTGATGCCGATGGCACAGGCTGTCGCTTGATTTTTATAGGATGTTCTTAGATTGCGTTCCATCTAATCCGTCGTTGCGTTTCCCATGATGGGAAGCCTTGGAGCGCTCAATTTGCTTTTAAGAGCGCCTTTGGCGGTTTCGCTTTCTCGGGACAACGAACAGGGGTGGATTTTCTCCCCAAAATCAGAATATTATTGATAGCACAAAAATAAAATTATACTAAATAAAATTGCATTTTATAGAAACACAAAATACTACATAAAATATATTAAATGCAATAAAAATCATTTGCCGCATTTCGTAGAAAAACAAACCCGACTAAAAATAGAGAAAAAATTGTTTAAAAGTTTAAATTATTTGTTGTAAACTATTGACTTCTTGGTAAAAAAGTGATAAAATTATACTGCGTATCCAAATATTTTTATATATGAAAGGAAACAAATTATGAAGAAGACAACAAAAATTCTTCTGCTTGCTATTTTTGTTCTTTGCACAATTTCCGTGCTGACAGTTATGGCAGGCGCAACGGAAGAGCCAACAGTTGTTGACTCCGGATTCGTTATGCAGTATACTACATACGAAGCGGAAGGCTCTGAAAACAATGTTCTGAATAACGGAGCAGAAAACGATGTTAAGTGGACGCTGACAAGCGACGGTGTTCTCACCATCTCATCCACAAATTCATCCGAGCTTAAAGCAAACCCCGGTACAGGTTATAAATCTGCAAGTGCTCATTTGAAGCTTATTCCGTGGTACACAGAGCATAAGGATGCTATCACAAGCATCGTTGTGGAAGAAACCATCACCTCTATATCAAGCAGTGCAAACTGCATTTTTGGATATCTTCCAAATTGCACATCAATAACATTTGATGCTTCTTTTGTGAACTTCAATAGTTGCAGCATGACTATGACAAATCTTCCTAAGCTGGCAAATGTTAGATTCTCATGGGCTGATTATACAGGCTTTGAGGATAAGAATGTTTTTGATCTGCGTTATTTTGGTGGTTCTGTATCGCAGTGCTTTGAGAGCGGCGCAAAAGACCTTGAGGTTGTAGTTTTGATGCCTTTGGGCACAGCTCCTGCAATCAACCACCGCAAAATATTCACATCAACCACAAAGGCAACCATTTATATTCTTGATGACAACTCTCCCGCATATGAGCTTGCACATCAGTTTGATACAACCGGTTGCTCTGACAACAATGATACAACCACCCTTTATTTGACAGCAGACAACACAACTGTTGCTTATTACAACCTTGAGGGTCTTGTTATAGAGGGTAAGCAGGCATCGGACGGCGTGAACACTGTTAAATGGGTTCTCGATGTTGAGACCGGTTTGCTCACAATATCAAGACACGCTGACAAACCGTCGGGTTGGGTTCAGCTTGAAACAAATGAAGCAAATTGGATAAGCTTTGCAAATACATGGAAAAACTATGTTAAGGATGTTGTTTTTGCCGATCTTCTTGGCAAGGTTTCTCTTGGCCGTAATTCAACAGCCGGCTTCCTCAAGAATTCAACATCTCTCGAAACCGTTACATTTAAGGCTGGACAGAGAATACAGAATAATACAGAACTATCCGGTTGCGGTCTGTTTGAAGGCTGCACAGCTCTGAATGCTGTAACCTTTGGCGGTACAATTGTTACCGGCGTTGCAGATTTCAGCGGTGCTTCCGTTACAGCCGGACAGGATAGTGAAACTCTCTGGCTTGATCGCATATTTTCCGGATGTGATGACATAACAAAGATTATTCTCCCCACAGCAGAGGATCTTACAATTGTTAAAGCAACTGCTTTCGATGGCTGTACTTCTCTTACAGAGGTAGTTGTTGGCGCAAATATCCAGACAATTGAAGCTGACACATTCAAGAAATGGACAGACAGCACAGACGGCTATAGCAACCTCACTGTTAGATTTACAGAAGAGAGCAGCACAGTTGCGGCTGATAACGGCCTTGCAAGCGCAGGCAAGCTTACAGTTGTTGTTCCTCAGCCTTCAGTGGATGTTACAAGCGGTGATGTTTCCGGTGCAGATGACAGCAACGACCTTGTTTGGAACTTTGATGTTGCTACAGGCAAGCTGACAATCTCCGGCGAAAGCACAGAGATCGTTTGGGCAGATGGCAAGGATGCCGGTTGGAACGGTGCAGGCTCTGACTACACAATGGTTCCTTGGTATGCTAATTATAAAGATGCTATAAAGGTTGTTGAGATCACAGCTCCTATAACAGCTATTCCCGTATATATGTTTGGAGCAACACCAAATGTTGAAGAGGTTATCCTTCCCGATACCTGTGTAACTCTCGGCACAAATGCTTTCGTTGGCTGTAGAAGCCTTAAATCGCTCAAAACAGCAGGTATTACAACAGTTGATGGCATAATCGACCTTCGTAATATCACAGGAACCTGCAATAATCAGGTGTTTGAAAACGCTTTTGGCGGCGAGGTGGAAATTTGGCTTCCTAAGGAAGGAAACCTTAACCTGAACAACAAGTTCGGTGCAAATGATAATTCAACCGTTGCTCACTTCGTTGTATATCCCGGTTCTGTCGGCGAAACAACTGTTTATAATATGATAAACAGCCCTAATACCGACAAGGATGGAAATGTTGTAGTTTACGGCACGTTCACATATGATTATTACACTGCAGCAGAGGATGCTGAGCTTGCTAAGTGGACAGATCTTCTCTCAGGTGTTGCTAATGTTGAAAACACATACGGTACTGCTAACTGGACATTAGATATTGAAACCGGTATTGTAACTGTTACAGTAACTGTTGGTTCAAATGGAAGCAGCAAGGGAGACTGCACACTTTCAACAAAATATGCAGATTCTAACTGGATACCCTTTAGAGATACATTTAAGTATGCTGTTAAGGCATTCCACATTGATACAACAGCTAAGCTTGCTGCTAACTTCTCTGATTTCCCTGAACTTACAAAGGTTCTCTTTAACGGTTATCGCTTGCAGGGCGGAGTAACATTCAAAGGCCTCACCAAGCTCACAACTATCGGTACAATGACTGGTTATACCGAGGGCGTTATAGACCTTAGAGGATGGCAGGATATTGAAAATAATCATAACCACTCCGCTATTTCTTCAGGTATGTTTGAGGGATGTACCTCCATTAAGAAGGTTATTCTCCCTGTAATGGGCTCAAAATATGGTGTTATCTCTATCGCTTCTAACGCGTTTAAGGGTTGTACTTCACTTGAGCAAATTGTTGTTCCCGAGGGTTGCGGTCTTCTCAGCACTCAGGCAACCTGCAACGAGAATAATTGCTCAAAAATTCCTAACGGTATAACAGGCACAATTGATGCAACAGCATTTGATGGTGTTGAGAATGTTACAATTGTAAATGAAGTTTCCGACAGCCTTGCTATTGCAAATGCAATAAAGGCACTTATTCCCGGTGCATCTGTCGTTTCCGAATATGCTGATGGCCTCACAAGAGGTGTTGTATTTGACGGCTGGAAAGTTCGTACATCATCCAGTGCAACTGCTACGAACGGTCTCCGCGGCGTATTCTACTTTGATAACGATGTAACAGCACTCAATGAGGGCTGGGAGCTTGTTGAATACGGTGCACTCCTTGCAACAACAGCTAATAAAAATGCGTTTGGCACAAAGGTTGTTTATGCCGATGGCGAGACAACCACCGAGGCTAATACAACAAGACACTGGCCTATCTACTACAACGGCGCAGTTAGAGGAAAGACCCTTAACGGCAACGATGTTGATTCTAAAACAAACGGCACATATTTCGCAGTTTCTGTTGTAAACTATAGTGCAAACTGGACAACCGATGTTTACATGGCAGGCTATGAGATCTGGACTAAGGACGGTCAGGTTGTTATCATGTACACCGACTACGGTACAGATGAAGAGCATAATGATGACTTCATTGATACAAACATCTATGAAGTTTCCATGGATATGTATATGTACGGCGCTATTAATGCCGGCAATGATAAGGAAAATATCGTTTGGAATACTCTTGTTGAAGGCGGTAAGGTAGTTCTTCATAAAGATACCGACTATGTTACAACCGATGACTATACAGATGGCGAAGCTACAGATCTTAGCGGTGATTCATTTGGTCCTACATTTGAGCTTACAGAGGTTCCTATGGTTAACCAGAGTGTGGAAACAACCGATACAACAAAGCTTCTTAAGTTTGCAGATGCCGGCGTAACATACACAATCCTTAATAATCCTTTTGAGGCTGGCAAGTATGTTATCGTTTACCGTGATAATCCTGCTGTAGAGGGCACAGCTATTCCCGGTGCTTCTGCTTGGGGTCAAGGTTACTATATGCAGATGGAAACAAACTGGTATCCCGGTAACACGAGCAAGGGTATCAATAAGGTTGAAACAGCTCGTCCTAATCCTAAGTTCATAAACGAGTTCTACAAGAATTGCACCTATGCTATCATCGACTACGGTGTAACAGAGGCTAAGGGCGAATGCTTCAAGAACCTCTTTGTAACAACAATGGTTTATAATGAAACATTCAAGAACCTGAACAACACTGTATTCCAGGGCGGCGGAAGCCTTACAACAGTGTTCCCTGCAGGTACAAAGAAGAAGGATGTTGTAGCAGGACTTGCTGACTTCTCTAAGCTTGATGTTATCGGTTCAAGCCGTCCTTTCAATGCTAAGCTGCTGTTCACTCAGCTCCACCTCCCTGAGGGCTTCAAGGGAACTGATGTCGAGTTTGCTAACGGTTGTTATAATCTTACAACTCTTTGGGTTGGCGATAATTCTAACAAGGTTGAGGGCGTTATCAACCTCAGCAATACTTCAATAACAAGCATTGGAAAATCTGCATTTGCAGTTGATACAAGATATAATACATCCTCTATAACAAAGGTTTATCTGCCTGCAAGCTGCACATCTATTGATTCCGCAGCATTTACAGGCGTTGCAGAAGGTGCAGAGTTTGTTCACTACGGAGCAGATGTAGAGGCTATCAGAACATACTGCACAAATAATGGCTACACATACACTCCTATTGCTTCTATGGCAGGTTGGAGCACTATTGTAGTTGATTAATTGGCAATTTTAATTGCTTTAATTTGGTATTGATCTTATTGATCTTGCTAAAACACATCAAAATTCAATAATTTTGGCTGTCGCACTGCAAAGTGCGACAGCTTTTTTTCTTATTATTTATTATTGAGGAAAAATATGAGGCTGAATTAGGAATTTTGATTTGTCGGGGAGATGCATCTTAACAAAAAATAGCACACTGCTCTCGTCTGTGATAACCGATTATCCCACAGAAAACTCGCAGTGTGCTCTTGTTTGTAAAACTGTAGCTCACCGATAAACTCCAGTTTGTCCTGTCCCATTGCAAAGAAAAAGCCTGATTCACATAATGTGAATCAGGCTTTTTTAGCAAATATTTCAAATTAGCACTCGGGGATAACGATTTCGATCTCGCGTCCGAGAGCGTTGGACTTAGCAATACCATCAAGAATTGCCTGGTTGTAAATGATATCAGCAGAAGGAACGGGAGCCTTACCACCCTCTTTGCAAGCATCGAGGAAGGAACGAACCTTTGCGTCCCAAAGGTTGATGTCGGGAAGAAGCGGAACAACAGTTTCAACCTGTGCACCTGCAACCTCGTGATAGATTGTCATAGGCTTTGTAAGTGTGCCGTTCCAGCAGTCTGTGGAAGGAACACGGAGACCACCCTTGGTGCCAAGGAAGATTGTGTCACCGGGGGTGTCGATGTTCATAGCCCAAGCTATACGGAAGTCAAGAGTAACGCCGCCTTCAAGACGAATGAAAGCTGCAGCAAAGTCGTCAACGCCGAACTTCTTAGCGTACTCGGGATGACCTGTCTTAACATAGTTAGAGTAGTTGGGGTCTGTTCCGAAGAATGCAGACTTATAACCGGAAACTGTGAGGGGCTTGGGATTTCCAAGAGCATTCAAAACAAGGTCGAGAGAATAGCATCCGATATCAGCGAGTGCGCCCAGACCTGCTGTTTCGTCCTCGATAAATGTTGTTCCGAAGGGGGTAGGGATACCGCGACGGCGGCCGCCACCTGTCTGAACATAATAGATTTCACCAAGCTCACCGCTCTGAACGATCTTCTTGATCATCTGCATATTGGGACTGAATCTGGGCTGGAAGCCGATAGAGATAACCTTGCCGCTTCTCTTTTCAGCCTTAACGATCTCCGCTGCTTCTTCGATGGTTACGCACATGGGCTTTTCAAGAAGAACGTTGATGCCGTTGTCAAGAGCATAGATAGCAGGGCCTGCGTGCTGACGGTTGTATGTACAAATAGATACAGCGTCGAGTTTGAGGCTCTTATCGTCGATCATTTCCTTGTGAGAAGCATAGTCGGTCTTTGCACCTTCGATGCCATATCTCTTCATGAAGGCCTCAGCCTTGCCGGGGATAAGGTCAGCAGCTGCAACGATCTCAACATCAGGCTGTCTCATATAAGCCTCGATGTGAGCTTCTGCGATCCAACCTGTACCGATGATACCAACGCGCATCTTCTTGGAAGTATCAACGGTCTTAACTTCCTGATTTTTCTCAAAAGCATTCATATCTGCCATGGGAAAATCCTCCTTTAAATATAGAGATTTTTTGTTTATATGATGTCAAAAGAGCTTTTTGCTCTATTGCAATCAGTTTCCAAGTGTTTTAAGATAGTTGCGTGAAAGCTCGATAGACTGGAGAGGAGTTTTTTCCATGCTGGGTCTATCCTGCTCAACAACAACCCATTCTGTGCCGGCCGCCTCGCAAGCCTTGAGAATGCCATACCAATCCTGGCAGCCATAACCAACAGGACGAAGCTCAAATTCAGGTGCTGCGGTAACCTTCTTTTCAATGCCGATAAGCTCATACATATCGTCGCTCTTTGCGCCGACAAAATCCTTGAGGTGAACAACGGGAGCTCTGCCGCTGTACTTCATAACATATCCGGCAGGATTTTCACCGCCAACGTTTACCCAGCAGGTGTCAAGCTCGGTTGCAAGAAGATCCTCGGATACGGTTTCATAAAGCATATCCAGAGCGTATTTGCCATCAATTTTAACAAATTCAAAATCGTGATTGTGATAAAGCAGCTTGATGCCCTGCTTTTTGCATTCTTCAGCGATCATCTTGATGCTTTCAACAGTTTTCGCCCAGCCGGGTGTGCCGGGACGGTCCTCTTCGGTGAGGTACGGTACAGCGATATATTTGCAACCAATGAGAACATAGTCTGCAACTGTTTTTGCTGTGTCTCCAACAAGCTCTTTAAGAGAAACATGGGCAGAAATCGGAACTAGGCCTATCTCCTCACACATCTTTTTGACATCCTCGGCAGAGTTGCCGTAAAGACCTGCAAACTCAACGCCATCGTAGCCCATCGCCTTTATTTTTTCAAGAGTGCCTCTAAGGTCAGCTGCCGCATCGTCGCGAACAGAATAGACCTGAACTGCTACCGGAAATCTCATAATTATCCTCCGAACGATATTATTTGAAAAATATATATTTTTCTACTGTTAATTATAAGACATATTAGGCCTTTTTACAAGACATTTATAGGTAAATATAAGACAAAAATTGCTATCATTAGTTTGCTTGCTGTTATGCATTAAAATTATAATAATGCCAACAAAAATGCGAAAATTCAACTGTTTTATGCATATTTTGAACATTATGTTTTGTTTTTTAAAGTGAATATTCGATCTCAATCATATACCAAATATTGCTCTTGTGCGTCTTTGCCTTGGAAATTAAAGAAAACAAACCGAAAAAATTTAAGTTTTTAACACTATATGTTTACAAAAAATCACTTTTTAGGGCTATAATTGAATAAAAAGAGACATAGGGGATAGTTATAATGTTCTTAAAAACAAAGATGTTTTTGGCTTTGATTTTAGTTGCTTTCCTGCTTTGCGGTTGCGGCGAAAAGCAGAATAAGCAGCCAAGTGAAACCGGAAATTCACAGGGCGGTGAGAGCGTCGCTGAGGGCAATATTCCTCTCCAAAGCGAAAAATCCCTCGGGATGCCTGCAGAAGATAAAATGTTTACTAAAAATGATCTGAAAAATGAATTTGACATGGGAAAGGCAGAAAGAATAACCCTTTCCGGGACCACCAAGGTAAATATTTCAAAGGAAAACACATATGTTGTTTCGGGTGAGCTGAAAGATGCTTCAATCGAGATAAACGCCGAACAAAATGCAAAAATTCGTTTGATATTTGACGGTGTTAAAATAGAAGGTGGCAGTGGACCGGCTATTAATGTCATTCAAGCAGATAAAGTTTTTATAACTCTTGCAGACGGTTCCTCTAACTATCTTTCGGGTATGGTGAATGGTTCTTCTGAAGAGACAAATGTGAATGCTGTAATATTTTCAAAAGATGATTTGACTATCTCGGGCTGCGGTGCTCTCTTTATTGAAAGTGGCAAACACGGAATTGTATCAAAGGACGATCTTGTGTTTACAGCAGGTAATTATCAAATAAGTGCAGTAGGCCATGGTGCTTCGGGAAAGGACAGCGTGAGAATTGCCGGGGGCAACTTTGAGATCAAAGCCCAAAAGGATGGTATTCATTCTGAAAACAATGACGATTCTTCTCTTGGATTTATTTATATTGAGGATGGATTTTTTGATATAGATTGTGATGGAGATGGTTTGCAGGCTTCAAATGAAATGAAGATAAAGGCAGGAAGTTTCACTATAAATTCCGGTGATAGTAGCACTATCGTTAAGAGCGATTCCGGCCTTAGGGATATGTGGGGCGGATCTGATGTGCAGTATTCAGAGGCAGACTCGGTTAGCGCAAAGGGTCTTAAATCAAGCGGAGATCTCAGTGTTGAGGGGGGAATGTTTTTTATTGATTCAGCTGATGATGCTCTCCACTCAAATGGAAATTTGAGCATTTCAGGCGGAGAGTTTTCTGTTTTTAGTGGTGACGATGGCGTACACGCAGATTTTGCCGCTGAGATCAGCGGCGGAATACTTAGAATTGAAAAATGTTACGAAGGCATTGAAGGCGAGACTGTTGATATTTTAGGTGGAGACATAAGCATAAAAGCAAGTGATGATGGCATTAATGCAGCAGGCGGAACAGATTTCAGTGGATTCGGTGGTTTTTTTGGGGACGGACGCAGACCGGATTCCTTTGGTGGGAATGAAAACAGCCATGTTAATATTAGTGGAGGAATTATTCGGGTAGATGCATCGGGAGACGGCATAGATTCAAATGGTGCTCTGAAAGTTAGCGGTGGAGAGACTTATATAAATGGGCCAACTAATAGTGGAAATGGAGCGATAGATTATCAGTCGGATGCAATTATCACCGGCGGTGTTTTTGTAGCCGCAGGAGCTTCCGGCATGGCACAGAATTTTAGCGAGGGCTCAGAGCAGGGGTCCATTCTTGTTGGTTATAGCGGAACAGAAGAGGTTACTCTTAGATATGAAAGTGGCGAAGAAATACTGAGCTTCACGCCAAGCAAAAGCTATAACAGCATATTGATAAGCTGTCCTGAGCTTAGAGAAAACGAAAGCTATATTATAGAATGTGGGGACAGTAGAACGGAGATTACGCTAAGCGGCCTTATATATGGCGGTGGAGGCAACCGACCGGGCGGTTTTGGCGGTCCGGGTGGCATGGGTGGTTCTTTTGGAGATAGATCGAATCATAGCTCAGGGGAAAGGCCGGGCGATTTTGCCCCCGAAGAATTTGGTCCCGGAGGCAGGTAGATCTTGGAGTTGATAAACAGGAGTTTATGGGGGAGTGTTTTTACAAGCAAGAGCACACTGCGAAATTTTTATAGACAATCATGTACCACATACGAAAGCAGTGTGCGGTATGATACACCCTTATTGCGCCGGTCGTCCATGGCGCAATAAGGAGAGGTAGAGTGATGTTCAGCTCCCTTAGAAAATGCAGAATTGCATTTTCAGAGGAGCGTCGGTTTTGGTAGGAAAGGAGTTTTTAGAGGAAAACGCAGTTTGCCTCTAAACGACTTTTGCTTCCTTTGGGTCGTGCCAAAGGAAGTGCCATGCGGCATGAGCAAAAAAGAAGAAACAGCTGCCTATCTGATAAATCGGACAGTTATTTCTTTAACACTGTATATTAAACACTTTATAATTCTTATAATCCTAAT
>JAZUQN010000019.1:0-7364 GCA_045605745.1 Eubacteriales bacterium | reverse complement strand
AATGGCAGGCAGAAAAGTTATACTTATATCGGTAGACGGAATGAGACCCGACGGACTTCTCAAATGCGGAAGCCCTTATGTTGAGGAGCTGAAGAAGATAGCATCCTATACCTTTTGTGCAAGGACTGTTGAGCCGTCTGTTACACTCCCTTGCCACCTTTCAATGTTTCAGAGCGTGCCTCCAAAGAGGCACGGAACACTGACAAACACCTATGTTGCACCGGTACATCCGGTGAAGGGACTGTTTGAGGTTCTCAGGGAGGCGAAAAAGAGAAGCGCAATGTATTATGGCTGGAATCTGCTTCGTGACATAAGCCGTCCGGGCTCCACCACCTGCGCAGAATATTTTAATTCCTATACCTTTGATCACACAGATGCATATCTGACCGATAGAGCTATCGACTATGCCAAGGCCTATAAGCCCGAGTTCATTTTTCTTTACCTTATAGAGACGGATGAAAAGGGCGGACATGACAACGGCTGGATGACGGATGTTTATCTTGACTATGTAAAGTGTGCTGTTGAAAATATCAAGCGTGTTGTTGAAGAGATAGGGGATGAATACACCGTTATTGTAACCGCAGATCACGGAGGACACGACAGAGCGCACGGCACGACAATGCCTGAGGATATGACAATTCCTATGTTCTTTTGCGGCCCTGAATTTGAGGCAGGAAAAGAGCTTGGCGGTGTGAGCATACTTGATATTGCACCCACAATAGCTTCGCTTATTGGTGTTGAGCCCGAAAGGGAATGGGAAGGCAGATCGCTTTTAAAATAATATAAGGAAAAGCACTTTTTTAGCTATGAATTTTCAGCAAAAGAGTTTATGTACATAATATGGAGGACACCATATGGTTTTAACAGATTATTTCAAAAGTACCCATGATGCTACGTGGGATTTCGCCCTGCAATCGGGTATTACCCATGGTGTGATACGGCTTCCCGAGGACAAAAGCTTTGATTTGACTGATCTATCCCATTGGCAGAAAGTTTACAAGCGGTTTGTGGATTTCGGTATTACTCCTTTGGTCATAGAGCCGATGCCAAATTGCGTTCACGATCACATAAAAACAGGGGATGATAAGCGAGATGAAAGCATTGAACGCGTTATAAAGATGTTTCCCATTATGAGAAAGCTATCTGTTGATACTATTTGTTTTAACTGGATGGCACACATTGGTTGGCTTAGGACAAGCTCTGAATTTCCTGAGCGCGGAGGTTCTAAGGTTACCGAATTCAACATAGCGGATTTCAAACCAACGGGCGCAAAAATAACGGCAGATGAGCTTTGGTCAAACTATGAATATTTCATCAAGGCAATTATTCCCGAGGCAGAAAAATACGGCATAAAGCTTGCACTTCACCCGGACGATCCACCGGTGCCGCACCTTGGAGATGTGGAAAGAATTATGATCAGCAAGTCAAATATCAAGCGAGCAATATATGATGTTGTCAGCAGTGACAGTCTCGGTGTTACGATGTGTCAGGCAAATTATTATATAATGGGAGAAGACTTGGAAAAGACGATTGAGGAATTTGCAAACAAGATATATCTCATTCACTTTCGTAATACTATTGGCAATCCAAATCATTTTCGTGAGACCTTTCACGACAACGGAGATCTCGATATGGCAAAGCTGATGAGAATCTATATCAAAAACGGCATCAATGTTCCCATTCGTGTGGATCATGTGCCGACTATGGCAGGCGAACAATCTATGCTGCCCGGTTACGATGCTATGGGCAGATTATTTGCAATTGGATACCTTAAAGGTGTTCTGGATGGTGTTGGATATAATGCATGATTTGCTGTTTGATTAGAAAAATGATGCTGAGCACATATGAGGAGGATTTATGTTTGATTTAAGAGGAAAGAGAGCACTGGTCACCGGATCAACTCAGGGCATTGGATTTGCTATTTCTAAGTGCCTGTCAGAGGCAGGTGCCACGGTGTTTATCAATGGAACAAACGAAGAAAAAGTCCAAAATGCAGCATCTAAGATATCAGGTGCTATGATGGCGGTATGCGACCTGTCATTGCCAGATTGCGCAGACAGGCTTTATCAAAAAACGGGCGATGTAGACATTCTAATTTTGAACGCATCTATTCAGTTTAGAAGGGCATGGAACGAAATTACAGACGAAGAATTTGACAAACAAATGGCTGTTAATTTCAAAGCATCGCTGAAATTGATTCAAAAATATGCCCCCCATATGCAAAAGCAGCGCTGGGGCAGAATTATCACTATCGGAAGCGTTCAACAAAGAAAGCCCCACAAGGATATGCTGGTTTATGCTGCAACAAAATCGGCACAGGAAAATATGGTGAGAAATCTTGCCAAACAGCTCGCTCCTTTCGGAATCGGGGTCAATAATGTTGCACCCGGCGTTATTGAAACTCCGCGAAATTACGAAGCTCTTGCTGATAGGGAATATGCAAAACAAGTTTTAAACGGTATTCCGGCAGGATATGCAGGTCAAACGCAAGATTGCACAGGACTTGTCTTACTGCTTTGTTCAGATGCGGGTAGATACATATCAGGAGAAGATATTTATATTGACGGGGGAATGAAACTATGAAATTTAACAGTAGAGATGAAATTATCGCACTTACTCCCTTGTGGAAGGGAGAACGATTGCCTGACGGTCGTCCCAAGGTTGAGGAGAAATATCTGAAGGCATTGAAAAATTTGACATTGGAAGAGGTTTGGAAGCCGATTTTTGTAAAAGGCTACGAAAGTCAGTTTGAGGGTCGTCTGCAAACGCTTCATACCGATGGAAGAAAGCTGATCGGCCGTGCTGTTACGGCAACATACTGCCCATACCGCCCCGATCTTGATGATGTAGTGAAGGATATTGGAAGAAGCGAGGGAAGAACCGGTACATACAATCAGTGGGTCATCGACAATTTGATGGAGTATGATGTTCCTGTTATAGATATGTATGACAAAATCTACAAGGGTACATTCCTTGGTGGAAATCTAACCACTGCTCTGAAAAATAAAACCAAAAACGAGAATGGTGGTGCGATCATTTGGGGAGGTGTGCGTGATACAGAGCAGATGTTCAAGGTAGAAAACACGCAGGTGTATTACCGTGGTATCGATCCCACACCGATTCGTGAGTTTATTATGACAGGCTATAATACCGTTACAAGAATAGGAAATGCCGTTTGCCTTCCCGGCGATGTTGTGTTCGGAGCAGGCGGAGGTGTTCTGTTCATTCCTTCTCATCTTGTAGCAGAAGTGGTTGGCGGAGCGGCAAAGACCCAGGTAAAGGATCTATTCGGATTTGAGATGATTAGCCAAAACAAGTTTACAACTGCCCAAATTGATAAGAACACTTGGTCAAAGGAAATGCTGGATCTTCTTATGGAATTTATCAGAACAGATGAGCGTGCGGCAGAGTACCGAGACCTCGATTGGACGGAAGAGTACTACTTCGCCGTTCATGGTGATCCTAATGACACACAAAGCGCACTCTGATTTTTTGGTCGCTTCCTGTACAGAAAACGGTGGTGTGTACAGATATCGTTTGTATGATAATGGAGCTGCGGAAGAGATCCATAGGATATCTATGCCATCTCCTATGTTCTTGCAAACGGAAGGAAGTCTTTTGTGGGCAACACTTCGCAGGCCATTTGAAATGAGTGCAGAAAGTGGAATTGCAGCATATGATATTCAGAAAGGCGAGCTGATTACAGAAATTATTTCAACAAAAGGCGAGGTTTCTTGTCATCTTGCCGTGTGCGATGGAGAGGTATATTGCGCAAATTACATAGGTGGAAGTGTTTTCGGTTCTCCGGACCGTCTTTCGATCCATTCGGGACGAGGCGTAGATAACAAAAGACAGACTGCACCTCATCCTCACTCCGTTATTTTTTCTCCCGACAAACATTATCTTTTATCCTGCGATCTGGGATTGGATGCGATATTCGTTTATGATCATCAATTAAACGAGATCTCACGCACTTATGTACCTGAAGGCTCCGGTGTAAGACACGCTGTTTTTTCTAAAGATGGGAAATATTTATATTGTATCAACGAGATGGGAGGCAGCATTTGTGTGCTTTCTTGGGAGGCTCCTTGCCTTCGGCTGTTAAACACAATTTCAATCCTGCCCGACAAGTATTGTGGGATTGGATCGGGAGCCGCAATAAAAATCTCCAAAGACGGTGACTATCTTTATGCTACCGAGCGCTCTACGGGAAATATTGTTACTCTAAAGGCAGAAGGAGAGCATATAACGGTAATTGAGCATACGGATTGCCGAGGGATTGAACCAAGAGACTTCACACTTCTTGCGGATGATCGCTTTGCTGTTTGCACCAATCAATTCAGCAACAATATATCCATTTTCCGAATAGACGAACAGCGCATACCGCAATATATTAACTCAATTGAATTGCAAGCACCGCTTTGTGCTATAGAGGTTTATTAATTTGAGTATAATAGCACAATATATTTTGTCTTTAATATTTAAATGCTGAAACAGTGGGATTTTGAATCCCACTGTTTTTCGTCTGCTTTGCACAGCCTTACGCCTTTTGAGAATTAAGCAAATTATCAAATGAATGTATTAAAGAAATGTGAGTACCAAAAAAATCAGCATCTCCGAAAAATGGAGATGCTGATAAAAAAATTATAAATCTTAAATTCTTGCAACGCCTGTTTTATTTGCGGCATCTATAACTGCTTGTGCAACAATGGGAGCAACGCTCTTATTAAGCGCAGAAACTATGATGTTCTCCTCATTAAGCTCGTCCTCGGGAATGAGAGATGCAAGCGCATGAGATGCGGCAACCTTCATTTCTTCATTGATGCAGGATGCGCGGCAATCAAGCGCACCACGGAATATACCCGGAAATGCAAGCAGATTGTTTATCTGGTTGGGGAAGTCGGAGCGTCCTGTTCCAACGATCCTTGCGCCTGCTTCTTTTGCAAGATCCGGCATAATTTCGGGAGTGGGATTTGCCATTGGGAACACGATAGAGTTTTCTGCCATACTTGCTATCATTTCTTTTGTTACGATATTGGGGGCGGAAACTCCAACGAAAATATCTGAACCCTTGAGTGCATCTGCCAAAGTTCCTGTTTTGTGATCGGCGTTTGTTATAGCAGCCATTGCCGCCTGGGCGGGATTCATTCTGTCGTCACCCTCGCAAAGGATTCCATTTATGTCGCACATAAGCATTTTTTTGGGATCTGCACCCATATTGATAAGGTGCTTTGCAATTGAGATGCCCGCAGCGCCGGCTCCGCTCATTGTAATGCGAACATCACCGAGCTTTTTGCCAACCACCTTGAGTGCATTAAGGAGAGCAGCAGCAACAACGATAGCTGTGCCGTGCTGATCATCATGGAATACGGGAATATCGCAGGTCTCCTTCAGTCTGCGTTCGATCTCAAAGCAACGAGGAGCTGAAATATCTTCCAGATTGATGCCTCCGAAGCTTCCGGCAAGAAGCGTGATAGTGTTGACAATGGTGTCAACATCCTTAGAACGAATGCAGAGTGGGAAAGCATCTACATCGGCAAATTCCTTGAAAAGCACACACTTTCCTTCCATAACAGGCATACCTGCCTCGGGACCGATATCACCAAGGCCGAGAACAGCTGTTCCGTCGGTGATAACTGCAACAAGATTTTTGCGGCGTGTCAGCTCATATGATTTATTTACGTCCTTCTGAATTTCAAGACAAGGCTCTGCAACACCGGGAGTGTATGCAAGGGACAAATCTTGGCGGTTCTCAACAGGAACACGGGAAACGACCTCAATTTTGCCGTTCCACTCATAATGCTTTTTAAGTGATTCTTCTCTGATATTCATATGATAAATTATCCTTCTTTTTGTAAGTTTCAGGAATTAGTCCTCAAATGGGAACTTATAATCAAGACCAAGCTCATCACGAACAGCAATAAATTCCTTTTGCACAGATTCATTTATCGGAACACCGGCATGACGCGCAAGGCGGATCTCATATTCCTTTTCACCTGCTGTGTAGATTCGCTCAGCACCCGGAGCCTTCTTTGTTGAACGAACCTCGCGTATGATGTCGCCTGCTTTTTTGCGGCAAACATCTTCGCCAAGGAAGTGCTCTGTGTCAATTGCAATAAAGAAGTGACCGAGACCAAAGGGAACCTTTTCGCCGTTTGTGCCCTTGCCTGTAAGTGCCTTACCGTACTGACCGTCCTGAAGTACAGCACTGAGAAATTCAACGAACATTGCAAAGCCATAGCCCTTGTAGCCGCCAAGCTCTTCGCCAATACCTCCAACGGGAGTGAGAGCAGCATCACCGCTGCCGATTCTCTTGAGAGCAGCACCGGCATCTCCTGTAACAGCCTTTCCGTCAGGGCCGACAACGGTTCCGTCTGCAAGAGAGTGACCGATACGCTCATAGTATTCAAGCTTACCGTTTTGGGTGATAGATGTTGCACAGTCAAAGTTAAAATCAAATGCTTCATCCGTGGGAACACCAAGAGTGAGAGGGTTTGTACCAAATGCACCCTCAACACCAAAGGTTGGAGCAACCGTTGGACGTGCGTTTGTACCTGTCATACCGATACAGCCTGCTTTTGTAGCCATAGAGGTATAATATCCTGCGATACCGTAGTGGCAGGAGTTACGAACAACCACCATACCCATGCCGTACTTCTTAGCCTTTTCGATCGCCATGCTCATAGCCTTGTGTCCGATCACCTGTCCCATACCGTCGTGACCGTCAACCACAGCTGTGGTTTCTGTCTCCTTTATCACCTCAAAATTGGTGACAGGATTCTGGATCCCTGCCTTGATTCTGTCAAGATAAATGGGCTTAAAGCGATTGCAGCCGTGAGATTCGATACCACGCTTGTCCGATTCAAGCAGAACGTCGGCACAGATTTCAGCATCTGCGCGCGGAACACCGTATCCTACAAAAGAATCAATTACGAAGTTTGTGATAGTTTTCCAATCTACAATGTTTGTTTTTGTCATTATACTTTTCCTCCCAAAATATTTAACTTTGTTAATTATATCACAAGGAAAACAAAATTTCAAGTATTTTGGAAAAAGTTTGTGAAAAAAATGTCATTTGCTGTCATAAAGCGCACATTTGATTATGAAAGAGGAGTGAACGCTAAAAATTACTGCTGTTTTTCAGAATAGAAGTTTTGCTCCCTATATCGGCAGTTTTGCTTTATTTGTTCTCTTTGACATCATAATAAATTCTGTCCGAGACAATTTAGAAAATCAGCTTTTCGGTAAGGACTTTTAGATCGTTTTTAAGGGAAGCAAGCTTTTTTTGAGTGATTTAATCTCTTCCGAATTATCATTGCACGTGTCGAGATTATTATAATGCTATCTCTCGTTTAGATGCCGTT
>JAZUQN010000018.1:0-7771 GCA_045605745.1 Eubacteriales bacterium | reverse complement strand
ATGTATGAAAACAAGCAAAAAAATTATAAATTCAATAAAAATAACTTTTCCTTCGCTCTCTATAAACGAATCAGCCGCAAGAGCTGTTGTAGCAGCCTTCTCAGCGCAGGCAGACCCAACAGCAACCGAGCTTCAAGATATAAAATGTGCAGTTTCCGAAGCTGTGACAAATTCTATCGTTCATGGCTATCCTGATGAGATAGGGGATATATACATATCGGTTCAAATTCGTGAAAACAGGCTTATTCGCATAGAAATAAAGGACAAAGGCAGAGGTATCGATGATATTGATATGGCAAGAACTCCTTTATTTACAACCTCTCCAGAAAGTGAAAGAAGCGGTATGGGCTTTACTGTTATGGAAAGCTTCACCGACAAAATGACAGTTCGATCAAAGCCGCAGAGGGGGACGAGCGTTGTAATGTTTAAACAGCTTTGCGAGAGGAAAAAGGCAGAATGAGTTCCGATATCCTTTCTTTGGAGGTGGGAACTTTGAGTAAAAACGCAAACGAGCTTGATAACAAGGGTTACTCAAAAAATAAAGAACTTCTGTCGCTCGCTCAAAGCGGTAATGAAAAAGCAACTGAAGAGTTGATAGTTTCAAATATGGGTCTTGTCAGAAGCATAGCATATAAATTTCGTGATCGTGGTATTGAATTTGAGGATCTTATTCAGATCGGAACTATAGGTATGTTAAAGGCAATCAGAAGCTTTGATCTTGAGAGGGGTACTGTTTTTTCAACCTATGCCGTCCCCCTTATTATTGGTGAGCTTCGCAGATATCTAAGAGATGATGGTATAATCAAAGTGAGCAGAAGCTATAAAAAGCTTGGCATACAGCTTTTAAGAGCTAAAAATGAAATTATGTCAAACGAGGGACGCGAGCCACACATAAATGAACTTGCGCAAATATGCAGTGTAAGCGCCTCCGAGGCAGCTGTTGCTCTTGATTCAATATCTCCTGTCACTTCCCTTTCAGATTTCGTTTTTGGCGAGGACGGCATGACGCTTGAGGGGACAATCGCAGATGATGATAGCACAACGGAAATGGAAAAAATTTGTGAAAACCTTGCATTATCCCAGGCAATATCAAAATTACAGCCTCTTTGGAGAAAAATTGTTTTGCTCAGATATTTTAGAAATTATACCCAACAGCAAACCGCAGAAGCTTTGGGACTTTCTCAGGTTAAAATATCAAGAGAGGAAAAAAAGATATTCGCTTTTTTAAGAGATCAGCTTGCTTGATTTTTTATATCTTCTTGACTTTCATTTTTTATTGCACTATAATATAATGTGAAAGTTAAGCTTGAGGGGAGAATGATCATGACAGAGGCAGACAGAATTTTTAATCTTTTTTCGGACTTTATAAAGGAATATATTTATAGTCATGGCTGGGATCGTCTGCGTGATGTTCAATTGAGTGCCGCTAAAACGATTTTTGAAACAGATAATAATCTGCTTTTAACTTCTGCAACTGCCAGCGGTAAAACCGAAGCGGCATTTTTCCCAATCCTTTCGGATATACATGAAAATCCTTCTTCGAGTATTTCTGTTCTTTATATCGCTCCTCTAAAGAGCCTCATCAATGATCAATTTTCCAGAATCGAAGAGTTGCTTAAGGAGAGCAATATAAATGTGACTCACTGGCATGGAGATGTTGCTATGTCACATAAAAAAAGGCTACTCCAAAATCCATCGGGAATACTGCAAATAACACCCGAAAGCCTTGAAAGTATGCTTATCAATCGCTCAAATGATATTGTCAGACTATTCTCCGGGCTAAAGTATATAGTCATTGATGAGATCCACACCCTCATTGGCTCAGACAGAGGCAATCAAATTATTTGTCAGCTTTGCAGAATAGCACATATTATAGGTCACACACCGAGAAGAATCGGTCTTTCCGCCACCATCGGCGATCCGCAAAAAGCTGCAGAGTGGCTTGGTGCCGGAACAGAAAAACCCACAGACATTCCGGTTTTCCCAAGTGAGCAGATTAGATGGCGTCTGGGACTTGAGCATTTTTATATTCAAAACATGAACGAGGATCAATCGAAGGATACTCCCGAAATCAGCAAAGATAATGACAAGAAAAAAAGAAAATATGCCGAGCTTGATCCGGGCTATGAATATATGTATGACTGCGTTAAAAACAAAAAATCTCTTGTATTTTCAAATTCAAGAGAAGAAACAGAATATGTAACAGCAACCCTAAGGCAGATTGCCGCAAAGCGAGGCGAAAAGGATATTTTTCTTATACATCACGGCAATCTTTCAGCATCTATAAGAGAAGAAGCAGAACAAAAAATGAAGGATGAGGATATCCATGCTGTGACCTGTGCAACGGTTACAATGGAGCTTGGCATTGACATTGGCAGACTCGAAAGAATTTTGCAAAATGATTCTCCAAATTCGGTATCTTCATTTTTGCAGAGGCTTGGACGTTCGGGTCGCCGCGGAGAGCCACCCGAAATGATGATGGTTTTCAGAGAAGAAAATCCTCTTCCAAACACTCCCCTCCCCCAGCTTATTCCATGGAGTCTGATTCGCGCAATTGCCATAATACAGCTATATATAGAAGAAAGATTTATAGAGCCGCCAACAAACAAAAAAATGCCCTTTAGCTTGCTTTTTCAGCAAACGCTGAGCATTCTCGGTTCATCGGGAGAGCTTAGCACAAAACGGCTTGCAGAAAAGGTGATTTCGCTTCCTCCTTTCCAAAGCATCGAAAAGGAAGATTACAAAACCCTGCTTGTTTCGATGATAAAAAATGACTATATTGAAATGACAGAGGAAAAGGGGCTGATAGTTGGTTTAGCAGGTGAACGCCTCCTAAACAGCTTCAAATTTTATGCTGTTTTCAAGGACAGTGAGGATTATACAGTAAGATGCGAATCGGATGAGATAGGAACCATAACAACTCCACCTCCTGTGGGAGACAGATTTGCCCTTGCAGGCAGAGTTTGGGAGGTTGAGGAGCTTGACATACCAAGAAAACTGATCTATGTTAAAGCTGTCCTCGGAAAAATGGAGGTGTCTTGGCCCGGCGACTATGGAGAAATTCACACAAAAATCCTCGAAAGAATGAAAAAAGTTCTGATGGAAGACACTGCATATCCTTATCTCAAGCCCAACGCCATGAAAAGACTTGAGGTTGCCAGAAATCTTGCCGCCAACACCGGAATGCTTGAACACTCAATTGTGCATCTCGGCGGATATACCTATTGTCTGTTTCCTTGGCTCGGCACCCGTTCCTTCAGAACTCTTCGCAAGTTTATTCAGCAAAATTCAAAAGATTATAAAATTAACAATCTTGAATTTGAAGGCTGTTGTTATATGATGTTTAAAATGGAATGTGATGAAAAGCATTTGATTGACGGTCTTTACAAAAAAATAGATTCTTATGGTATAGACTGTGGTTCTCTTGTCAGCTCAGGAGAGTTGCCCGTCTTTGAAAAATATGATGACTTTATACCCGGAGATCTTCTCCGCAAGGCCTACAGCATTGATAAGCTCCGTCCTGATGAAGTTGAAAAAAGAATAAGAGAAATCCATTCCGAGTGGTGAAAAAAGCAGGCTGATTTTATGAATCAGCCTGCTTTATATTATTTTATTTCTTCTGGATATTTCTTTGTTATTTTCTTGAAAATACAGAAGAATGTTATGGACAATGCCGCAAATGTAAGAAACCAAGTTACCGGGTAAACGAGATATAATACTATCAATTTCGGGAATTTAGCAAAAACCGTATATATCCATAATATACGTGCAACGCAAACACCAAAAACTGTTATCAGCGTTCCTGTCATAGACCGTCCAATAGATCTTAGCATAGCTGTTCCGGTATCCATAAGACCGCAACTGAAATAAAAGATTCCCAGAATGAACAATCTGTTTTTTGCCAGCTCGATAACCTGAGGATCCCTGTCAAAAATAGCGACTAACGGTCCGGAAAAAATAGCAGCAAGACCTCCGAGCGTTAAGCCTATAACAGTGACAAGGAAACAGTTGTTTCTAAATATTTTCCACATTCTGCTATATTTTTTTGCGCCAAAATTTTGGGAGGCAAAAGTCAATGCTGTGTGATAAAAGGCGGCAAGAACATTATAAATATAAGAATCAACGTTTTGTGCTGCGGTATTTGCGTTAACCGCAGTGGGACCAAGCCTATTGTAGCTGCCCTGGAGCAACATATTAGAAAATGAAAATAACATTCCCTGAACTCCAGCCGGAATACCTATTCTGATAAAGCTAAACAGCATACTGCGATCAATGCGCAGATTTTTGAATACTATACAGCAGTCATCATCAAGCCTTGAAAGATAAATCAGCGAAAGAACAGCTGATATCATTTGTGCAATTATAGTTGCAATGGCAACTCCTTCAACACCCATACCAAGTACAATAACAAAGAAAAGATTAAGCAATACATTTATAACGCCGCCAACAGATGAGAAAATCAGAGGTCTGAGGGTATCTCCTCTTGAGCGCAAAATACCTGAGCAAAAATTAAACATTGCGTGGCCAATAGTACCAAGGAAATATATCTTTACATATAGAGTTGCTTTTTCAACAAAGACCTCCGGCGTTTTCATCAGTCTGAGCAATACCGGTGCCAGAAAAAATCCCATTGTGCCAACAATTATTCCAACAATAACAGCCAAAAGAACAGAGGTGTGAACAGCTCGTTCAATCCTTTTTTTATCACCGGAACCAATACTTTGAGAAATAGTAACGCTAACACCAGCTCCCATTCCGAGCATAAGACCAAGAATGAGATTAACAATAGAAGAGGTGCACCCAACAGAACCAAGAGCATTAGGATCATCGCAAAAGTTTCCAACAACAAACATATCAGCAGAGTTATAAAAAACCTGCAAAAGATTTGTGCATATTAGGGGGATGGCATACCGAACCATCTTACCGAGAAGCGGCCCCTCGGTCATAATTATTTTTCGTTTTTCTACAGCAAGCATTTCTTTAGCATTCCTATTTAAGTATTAAATTACTGATTTGCAGTCTTGTGTGCGGAATCAATCCTTGCAGCAAGCTCTCTAATGAATATGTTATCATCTTTAGTTCCACAATCAAGCTCTGTCATTATAACAAGTATATAAGGGGCGTTATCAAAAACGATCCCCATATCGTGGTAGGCACCAACATCCCAGCCATATTTATTTGCCACCTTTGTTGGTTTGAGAGCCATTGGTATCATAATTCTATGATTCGTGTCAAGCATCCATGACTTTAGCTCGTTTGCATATTTACTTCCACTCTCGAAATATTGATAAGTCTCTCTAAGATAAGCTCCCATTTCTTGTGCGTTTGCGCTGTAAAGCTTCTTTTGGGGAGATTTAACTCCAATCGCTTCAGAGAAAGAATTAAAACCTGTTCTACCATAAATATTTCTTAGCTCTGCAAAGGCAACATTATCACTATGTGTGATCGATAGTCTTAATAGATCATGATAACTATATAGCGTGCCGTATTCAGAATTCTGAATGATTCCCGAACCGCTTTTAAACTTATCCTCGGTATATTCAAAAACACTTGTAACATCGAATTTTGTTCCCGCCACATCACTATTCTGCTCTGCTCTTTCAATCTCCATCAGTGCCCAAAGTATATACGGCTCTTTGATAATACTTGCGGTGTAGAAAACTCGGTCTGCATTGTATTGCATGGTGCATCCACTGTCAAGATCCATATAATAGAACGCAACAGAGGGCTTATATTCAACAGTTTGGGAGATTACATTGCCTTCAATATCTGTCTCAAACTCTGTTTTGTAGGTGGGGATGGCCTCCTCAAGCCAAGAAATAATCTGAGATGAAAGAAGGTCAAGTTTTTCTTGCTTCTGCTCCTCGTGAATGATCATTTCTGTAGTTTCGCTAATATCGGGAGTGCTTTCCTCTTCTGAGACAGCTTCCGTATACGCATCACTTTCAAAGGTTGTTACAGTCGGACAGCTTGTTTCGTCAAAAGTTAAAGTGGCATCTGCAGGAAGCTCTTCTTCCTCTCCCAAAACATTATAAAGAATAACAGTAAAAATACCAAGCACAATGCAAATTGCTAAAGAAATTATCGCTACAGTTAATAATTTGTATGTATTATTTTTCATTATATATCCTTTTATTTTACAAAATGCGACAAAAGTATTAAAATTCGGTGTATCAAATATTAAATATACCCAAAGCTACAGATAGACCGCCCATCTAAAATGTGGGCGGTCATATAGCCTTATTCAAGGCCGTTATAATAAACAGCTTCGTTTGGCATACACAGATTTAATTTTTCTTTTGCAATTCTTATAACATATTCATCGTCAAATTCGCAATCAAGCTCATATTCAATGCGCTCAATTCTTTCAACATATTCGTTCCTTTTGACCTCAAGCTCATCTATCTTATCTCGATAATCGTTATATTTCATAAGGATACCGACAGCACTAAAAATGGATGCAGCAACAAAAACAGCAACAGCACATCTAACAAAAATATTCATTTCGGTATGCTTATTTTTAACCGAGGCCATTTTGTTTTTCCTGTCCTTTCAAAAAACTTTCAATAAAACCTTTAGAAGATAAAGTAGTAATCTTTTTAGTGTTATGAGAGGTTATGCGCTTGTAAACACCGAGAAGAACAAAACCAAAAGGAATTCCAAATATAACCTTAGACACCTTAACGATTATATTATACATAATTTTAAACGGAAATGCAATAGTAAACAGCAAAATTTTTGTGATTATTTTCAAAAAAATGCATAAAATTTCAGCAAAAGATATCACAAGCTTACCAAAAGTCATATAATAACAAAAAAATCCAAGCAAAGAAAATGCTGCGACCTGCCATCGGAAAATTCCATCGTTGGTATAATAAAGAAATATACTAACAGCAACTCCCATCACAGTGAAGAAAAATATATCACCTGCGGCAATAATAACCGTTGTAAGTCCATTTTTAAATTTACTTTCTTTCCTTGGCAGCATTCCTATGAGAGGATATTTTTTAGAATATAAAAAGTCTGTCTGACGCTTCAGAGTATCATATCTAACTCCGATCATAACCCTTGTTATTCTTATTATATCATAAAACACACCTGCGCCTATGCCTAAAAAAAACGCCCACAATGTCATTTTGCCAATAACAAGCATCGACACTTCCATTATCCAAGCAATCTCCCGAAAAATCCTTTTTTAGTCTCTCCGGCATCGGTGTTATAATAAAGAGCGTTAATTTTCCCATCAAGCAAAAGATTTCCTCTGTCACTGTCAAGAGAGCTTACTCTCAAGTTTTGGCCTTCAATCATCAGCTCTCCCATAACGGTTTCAAGGCAAACGCTCTCCTCATCAAAACTGATAACATTTTCAACGCCTGATATCTCCATTCGTGCTCTTGATTTAATAATCATATCATGGGGTCTTACCTGTTCATTCATTTTATCCCTCCAGAAAAAATAATCTCCGCACCTGTCCGATGCGGAGGTTTATTAAAATATATGATAACAGAAATAAAATTATTACACAATATTTATTCTGAAATAACCTCATAAAGTGCCGCAGCATCCGCCTTTAGTGCGTGCTCCCTAACATCAAGCACTCTCACCTTCAGAGTCTTCTGTCCAAAGGTTATCTCGATAATATCCCCAACTTTAACATCATATGAAGCTTTTGCTATTTTTCCGTTTACATTTACGTGCTCAGCATCGCAAGCATCATTTGCAATTGTTCTGCGTTTAATAATTCGCGAAATCTTTAAATATTTATCAAGTC
>JAZUQN010000017.1:0-20235 GCA_045605745.1 Eubacteriales bacterium | reverse complement strand
CACAGTTGCTATAATAGTTGTGAATGCAACGGTTGCGAGCGCAACTATTTTTGGAGGTAAAAATGCCATCAATTTCAAGATGTATTAATGTCCTTAGTAGGGCATCGGGAATGTACCGTGGGGCAAATGTTGAAAACACAGAGCTGAAGCCCTGCCTGCAAAGCTATATTCTTACATTAACCCGTACACCGGGAATGTCGCAAGAGCAGATAGCAAGGCGGCTTTGCCTTGATAAAAGCAATGTTGCAAGAGCACTTTCAACTCTTGAAAAGCTTGGATATGTGGAAAGAAAAAGACATGATACAGATAGGAGAATAACTCTTGTTTATCCAACAGAAAAGGCGTTTGCCTCACGGGAAGATATAAGGTCTGCCTACCGAAATTGGAATGAATATATAAACGAAGCCTTCTCAGAGGAGGAGGCAGAAATGTTTTTGGTGCTTCTTGAAAAAGCAGCGGCAAGAGCTGCAGAATACGCAAGACAGAAGATCGATGCAGATGATTTCGATACTTATGAAAGAGAGGCTGATGAGACATGAAGCTGATGATTCGATATTTAAAGCCCTTTCTCGGCACAATGCTTTTTGGTCTTTCGATCAAGATCGTGGGAACGGTTATGGATCTGGTGCTCCCTTATATTCTCGCTCACATAATCGATGATGTTGTGCCAAGCGAAAACAGAGATGCTATATTTATTTGGGGCGCAGTTATGATATTGTGTTCCTTTATTGCACTTGCCGCAAATGTATATGCAAACAGAATAGCGGCCGGGGTGGCGAGAGATACGACAAAATTCATTCGTCACGACCTCTTTTCAAAGGTTATGTATCTTTCTGCAGAGAGGCTGGACAAGCTTACAATTCCAAGCCTTGAGGCTCGCTTGACATCCGATACATTTCAGATACACAGAGTTATTGGAATGGTTCAGAGAATGGGCGTTAGAGCACCGATATTACTGTTTGGAGGGATACTCCTTACACTAACTCTTGACCCTGTTCTCACCTTGATCATGCTTACAACATTGCCATTTATAAGCATAACAGTTTATTTCGTTTCAAAAAAAGGTATTCCCATGTTCACAAAGGTGCAAAGCGGTGTTGACAATATGACAAGGGTGGTGCGAGAAAATGCCCAAGGCGTTCGAGTTGTCAAGGCTCTTTCAAAAACGGAATATGAGCGAAGGCATTTCGATGAATCTAACAAAGAGCTAGTTCGTCTTGAAAAAAAGGCAAGTATGACTATGTCTCTTACCAATCCTCTTATGACTTTGTTCCTTAACATTGGTCTTGCAGGTGTTATTCTTGTGGGCGCATATCGTGTTAGGGGGGGTATCACCGGTGCCGGAACAATAATTGCCTTTATGTCCTATTTCACCATTGTCACCAACGCAATGCTTTCTATAACCAGAATATTTACAATGATTTCTCGAGGAACTGCATCTGCAAATCGAATTGATGAGGTTCTTAGTCTAAATCCTGATCTGCCTGTTCTCGAAAACTCTGCTTCCAATGAAAACGAAAACTATCTTGTATTTGAAAATGTGAACTTTTCTTATAATAAAGTGAAAAACAATCTTTCAAATATAAGTTTTTCTCTTCCAAGGGGCGGAACTCTTGGTATAATTGGTTCCACAGGAAGTGGAAAATCCACAATAATTCAGCTTATTATGAGATATTATGACCCTGATAGCGGCAGAATTCTTGTTGACGGCAAGGATGTGAGAGGATATAAAATAGAAGAGCTCCATGAAAAAATAGGAATAGTTCGCCAAAACGATTTCCTTTATAATGACACCATAGAAGAAAACATTAAATTTGGCAGAGAGCTTTCTCATGAGCAAGTGATGAAGGCGGCGCAGATCGCACAGGCAGAAAATTTCATTTCTGAAACAGAAAACGGTTTTTCCCATATTCTCACCGCAAAGGGAACAAATGTTTCCGGGGGTCAAAAGCAAAGACTGCTCATTGCCCGTGCACTTGCAGCTTCGCCTGAGCTGCTTATTCTTGATGACTCCTCTTCTGCGCTTGATTATAAGACAGATGCCGCTCTCAGAAGTGCTATCGAAGAAAATTATGCAGACACAACCTGTGTGATAGTTGCTCAAAGAGTGAGCTCGATAATGAATGCAGATCTTATTCTTGTGCTGGAAGATGGCGAGATCATTGCTAAAGGAAACCATGACGAGCTTATGGAAAACTGTGAGGTTTACCGTGAGATCAGTGATACACAGCTTGGGGGTGCTATTCTTGACTAAGACCGAAAGCTTTGATATAAAAAATGAAAACAGGCATAAAAAGCATTTGCTTGTTCGTATGTTTTCCTATGTTTTTCGCCATAAGGCGCTGACCCTCTTGGCCATGGTTTTGATGTTTGTCTCAAACATTCTTGCACTGTGGGGACCAACTCTTTCGGGATATGCCATAAATGCAATTGGTGATAAGCCCGAGGAGGTCAATATTGAAAGAGTGACATATTTTTGCGTTCTTATGCTTATCGCATATGTTGCCTCGGCCGTACTCTCATATCTTAATTCGGTGGTTATGATAACCCTAAGTCAGAAAATCGCTTATTCTATGCGCAAGGAGATATTCGATCATCTGACAAAGCTGCCTGTTTCATATTTCGATCAAACTGCAACAGGCGATATTATAAGCCATATATCATATGATGTTGATACTGTGAACACATCGCTTTCAACAGACCTTGTTCAGATGTGCGCAGGCGTTGTTACGGTTGTTGGATCACTCATTATGATGCTTTCAATATCTCCGGTGATGGTGTCGGTGTTTCTTTTTACGATACCCGTTTCAATACTCTTTACAAGATATAAAACCAAGCGTATTCAGCCCTATTTTAAGGCACGCTCCGGTAAGATAGGAGAGCTGAACGGATATGCAGAGGAGATGCTGTCAGGTCAAAAGACTATTCGTGCATACAGCCGTGAGGATGTGATCATTTCTCGCTTTGATGAAAGAAATGAGGTCACCACAAAGGTATATTATGATGCAGAATATCACGGCTGCGTTATCGGACCTACAATGAACTTTATAAACAATGTGTCGCTTTCGCTTATATCCGTTCTTGGAGGAATGCTATATCTTTATTCTGTGACGGCGGTAAATCCAATTGCTTTTTTTGTTATAGACCTTGGCAATGTTGGTGCTTTTATACAGTATTCTCGCAAGTTTGCCGGCCCTATAAATGAGTTTGCCATATTATGAATGAAATTCAATCTGCAACTGCAGCGGCAGAGAGAGTGTTCAGGATAATTGACACCGAAGAGGAAAAGCCGGATGTTGAGGATGCGGTTGAGCTTAGCGATGTAAAGGGAGATGTGAAGCTGAGCAATGTTAAATTTGGCTATGACAGCACAAGAGAGATATTGCACGATCTTTCTTTTCACGCCACGCCCGGCTCAATAGTTGCAATTGTTGGGCCAACCGGTGCCGGAAAGACCACAATAATAAATCTCCTTATGAGATTTTATGATGTTAGCGGCGGCAACATAGCCTTTGATGGCCATGATATCAAAGATATAACCCGAGATAGCCTGAGAAATGCATTTACCATGGTGCTTCAGGACACTTGGCTTTTCCACGGCACGATTTTTGAGAATATTGCCTATGGAAAAGAGGGGGCGACGCTGGAGGAGGTTATAAAGGCAGCAAAGGCTGCAAAAATACACAGCTACATTGAAAGCTTGCCACAGGGATATGACACGGTCCTTTCGGATGACGGTGTTAATATCTCAAAGGGGCAAAAACAGCTGATAACGATTGCCAGAGCTATGCTTGCTGATGCACCGATGCTTATTCTTGACGAAGCTACATCAAATGTTGATTCAAGAACAGAGCACCAGATTCAGGATGCTATGTATAAGCTGATGGAGGGAAGAACCTGCTTTGTTATTGCTCACAGGCTTTCCACAATTGAAAGCGCTGATATAATTCTTGTTCTAAAGGATGGAGATGTAATAGAGCAGGGCTCCCACAGCTTTCTTATGGCAAAACAGGGAGGATTTTATCGCTCTCTTTATAATTCACAATTTGATTGACAGATGGAAAATTTATAAAAAATACACCCTTTTTCGTTGACTTTAATGAAAAAGGGTGTATAATATTATTATAAAAAGAAAGGTGAATATAAAAATGAAGCTGAACTATAAGAGAACGATTTTAATTGGTCTTTCATTTATGTCCATACTTGCTTTTTGGCAATTCTATGATCAGGTGATCCCCTATATTCTTGAAAATGTTTTTCATCTTGAAACCTTTGCTGCAAATGCAATTATGTCTATCGACAATGTGCTTGCAATATTTATGCTTCCTCTGTTTGGAGCAATTTCCGACAGAACAAATACGAGAATGGGAAAGCGTACCCCTTATATTCTTTTTGGCACCATTGCGGCGGTGATATTGATGGTAGTTCTTGCTTTATTTGAAAGAGAACGACATTTTTGGGGCTTCTTTTTTGCGCTTCTTGCTCTGCTTATAACCATGGCTGTTTATCGCACACCCTCTGTTGCCTATATGCCGGATGTAACAGAAAAGCCGCTTAGAAGCAAGGCCAATGCCATAATAAATTTGGTTGGCTATCTTGGAGGGATATTTACCACGGTTGTGATGATGTTCATGCTGAAGAGCGAAAAAAATGCCGATGGAGAATCTGTATACAGCGATGGTCAATCCTTTATGCCGGTGTTCCTTGTTATTGCGGCATTTATGCTTGTAACGGTTCTTGTTATGGTGTTTTCTCTGCGGGAAAACAAGCTTCCTCATGTAAAGGATGAACCTATAGAAGAAACTAATTTAAACAAGGGTGAAAAGCTGCCAAGGGATGTTATGAGAAGCCTTGTGCTTATTCTGGCTTCTGTGTTCTTGTGGTTTATGGCTTACAACGCAGTTACCACCGCCTTTTCTCGCTATTGTGCCGAAATATGGAAGGTTGACCTTGGGGCATCTTCAAGCTATCTGCTTGTGGCAACCGTTGCTGCTATCATCGCATTTGTTCCTCTTGGATTCCTGTCAGGCGCACTTGGCAGAAAAAAGACTATCCTTGTTGGAATTTTACTTATGACAGCTTGCTATTTTATTGCAATATTCATAAAAGAGCAAACACCCATTATGTATGCTATCTTTGGTCTTGTAGGAATAGGCTGGGCGGCTATAAATGTCAATTCATTCCCTATGGTGGTTGAAATGAGCACCGGCGCAGATGTTGGAAAATATACCGGATTTTATTACACCTTTTCTATGGCGGCACAGATAACAACGCCTTTGCTTTCGGGATTTCTTATAGACAGACTTGGCTGGGGATATGCGGTGCTGTTCCCATATGCAGTGCTGTTTTCTGCACTTTCATTTGTGACTATGCTTTTTGTAAAGCACGGAGATTCCAAGCCACAGAAGAAGGCCTCGTTTATCGAAAATTTTGGAGAAGGAGATTGAAATGTCACTTGTCATCATTTTACCGTTAGTTTTAGTGGTATTGGTTCTGCTTCTTATACTGTTTATGGTTGCCCCGGCTATGAGAAGACATCCGGATATTGATACTTTGCGTGGGCTTTATATTGCTCACAGGGGGCTTCACGATATATTTGAGAACACTCCCGAAAACTCTATCGCCGCCTTTTTGGCAGCGGCGGAGCACGGATTTGCCATAGAAAACGATATTCATCTCACGGCAGACGGTCATGTTGTGGTTTTTCACGATGACGATCTTTTTCGGATGTGCGGCGTGCATGGCAAACCGGAGGATATGACTCTTTCTCAGCTTAAAGAACTTAGGCTGTGTGACACAGAGGAGAGGATACCTACTCTTGGTGAGTGCCTTGCGGCAATTGACGGCAGAGTGGCGCTTTTAATTGAGTTTAAATGCAATAGCGGAAGTGCAGCCCCCCTATGCGAAGCGGCAGATAAGATTCTTTCGGGTTACAAGGGAAAGTATTTTGTGCAATCCTTCTATCCCCCGGTGCTTCTTTGGTATAGGAAGCATAGAAAGGATGTTTGCAGGGGACAGCTATCAACGCTTTTCATCGGGGAAGCTATTGTAAGACGAATGCTTGGCAGATTGCTCTTCAATTTTCTTTCCAGACCCGATTTCGTTTCGTATGAATTTTCTTTTGCAAAAACACCAATGAGAAAACTTTGTGGATTTTTAGGTGCGTTTCCCGTTGGATGGACGTTTAGATCTGAAGAAGATGTAAGTGAAGCCGGCGGAGAATTTGAAACCTATATATTTGAAGGCTTTTTACCAAAATAAAAAAGGATGATTCGCTTGGCGGATCATCCTTTTCGTTTAAAGATTTTGATTTGTCGGGCGGATTGGCGAAATTTTAACATTCGGGTTATTATAACACTCCTATAATACATTATTTATCTGTTACGAAAAGAGAGGCTTAGACGTTGGCTAAGCCTCTCTTTTGTACATTGGCAAATAACAAAATGATTAACCTTGTGATGCAGTTAAAGGTTCTCCTTTATAATTAACATATTCAAGCCCATTGGAATTGCAATATTTTGCAATCTCAGCAACATAGTTCGGTTGTTTTATTGTTTTAAAGTTGCCCATAATAACACCATCATAGGTGGTATATTTTGCACCGTTGAATGCGGTTGTGCTGACAGTTGAACAGCCCTCGGGAATAATGAGGGTGGTCAAGTTGAAATCACACATAAACGCTTGGCTTCCAATAGCCGAAACCGTTATGTTGCTCATATCAACAACGCCATCCGCAGGCTCTGTATTGCTGCCAAACCACATTTTGGTGAGACTCATTTTTCCATAGTGAGCAGATGTTCCAAATGCGTCGCTCGCATTCGCGTTTGTTACATTCTGAGGGAAATGAACTTTCTTAAGTGACCTCGCATCACGAATAGCACCTGTTAAATTATATGTGCCGCTGATACTGCTGAAATCAAATAGACCTATCTCGTTTTTCTTATTTGGATTTTCAACATGAGCACAATATGCAGTGGTAACTCCTCTGTTGTAGAAGAACGCTCCTTCTGCAACACTTTCAAGTGTTGTGGGATATACATATGTTTCTGCATAATCAAGACCAACAAAACCGTACTTTGAAATTGAGGTTATGCCGTGATCCATTATAATTGTTTTAACAAGTGTAACTTCATATTCAGAAAGAATGGGGATAGGATCATATCCATCAGCCGGTGAATAGGTGCTTATGGTTGGGCCGAGCTGATTGGCACTTGTTTCTCCATAACTATAGCTATAGCTGTTATAGCTATCGTGCTGAGCAGGAATAGCTCCTTCGCCACGGTAGATGGCAACATAGTTTACATCATCTGTGTCAAGTACAAGAGTTAAGGTTACAGTGGAGGATGGCTTATAACCATTTGAAGACGAGTACCCAACAGCAGGAATCTCCTTATAAATATCTCCGCTTGCTATTGTAACTGCACCTGTGAGCAGGGTGTTCCAAACAGCTGCATCATCGGAGATTGAAGCGTTGATAGCACCTGCCTTATACATGGAAAGCGTAACATCATAAAGATTGAAGAACTTATAATCATCTGAATAATGCTTGTAGGTTATAAGAGTTTCACCGTTTGGATCGGTATAAACCGAATAAGCGCACATATAAATATCAGAATTAAAGTTTGAGGTATAATTTACAACAGAAACATTATATTTAATAGTGTCTCCCTCAATTTTATAAAGGGTTGCAGTTCCGTCATCTCGGCAGAAGCCTTCTTGAGCATCGTAAACCCTTATCTTTTGTCCTGCGTTAACCTTATATACGCCATCATTAAGTGTAATAGCAATTCCACCGTTTGCTGTATATGCCGTCTTGGATATCGCAATAGCACCGTACTCAACAAGAGCATAGCCTGTAGCTTCGAGAATCGCATTTTCTGTCAAGTTAAAGCTGAACATACCCCTGATACCGTTATATTTCTTTGTACGGATAGAGAATCCATCCATATTTATGTTTCCGTCAAAGCTGCCGTCAAAGAAAACAGCCTTTGTATATTCCCAGCCCCCGGCAGTGTTAACAGCAGATGCCATATCTGCGCTTGAGCAGATGACCATAAAGCCTTCGATATCCTGAATACCGGAAAGGTCTGCCGGAACAGTTTCGCCAACGAGAACTATGCTGCGGAGATTTATACAGCCGTCAAATGCCCCCTCCGAAATATTCGTTATCGTTGCAGGAAGCGTGATGCTAACAAGAGAGGTACAATCCTTAAACATATTGATACCAATATGAGTAGACGCAAAGTTTGTGGTTGGAAAATTTACAGCTGTTATGGAACTACAGCCATTGAACATATTTGCAAGGTAATCTGCTTTGGGTACATTGGTTGCGCCCGAAAGGTCGATAACACCGTATTCCACATCATCCCAACTTGAACCGAAATCAAAAGTTGTAAGCGATGTACAGCCCTCAAACAGACTTCCTACATTTACCTGCCACTGATAGATCTTCTTTGACATCAGTACAGCCTCAAGATTTGGCAGATATTCAAAGAAGCCTTCTTTGTCGTGGTTTATTTGCATCTTGTTCCACAGTGTCTCTCCGGTTATCTGTATCTTAGATATGGCATCTCTCCATATAGCCTTCCATGGAATAAACGCAGTATTGTTGTTATTTATAGCAAGCTCTGCTGCTTTTGTGCAGGCGATGGTTAAAATTCCTGTTGTTTCATCAAATGTCCATGTATAGCCTGTACCCTGTGCGCCGCTTCTGACAAGGGTAGAATCAAACTCCTCAGAATAATATGTAAGCTTAACTGCTGAACTTCCGCTTTTCTTGATAAATGTTCTGACATCGTCTGCCGCATCGCAGGTAGGATAGCTTACAAATGTGAAAGCATCTGTTTTGCTAACTCCGCTGAAGTCGATAGAAACACCATCGGCATTTCCAAGCCAAATTTCCGCAGAAGTATTTGCAAATTCAGCAGCCTTTATATCGATTGCTTCCCTAAGGTCGATAACTACCTTTGTGTTTTCATATCCAAGGGCATCAATGGTTTCTTTATCTGCCTTGGTCTTAACATAGATAGTCATATTCTGATCGGGAAATGCGCTCTTATCCGCAACAGTGAAGCCGATGCTTTCGATATGTATTTCTGAAAGTGAATCACAGCCTGCAAAAGCATTTGCCTCAATGCTTGCAGTATAATGAGGAAGCGTAATTCTTTCCAAATTCACACAGTTCTCAAACATACTTTGGCAAACTCTGAAAATAAGTTCTTGATTATTATTGTGCAATTCCATAGTTTCGGGAAAAATTATTTCCTTTATGGATGTACAATCCTTGAACATTCTCTGAAAACTGTTGCCTCTGATCTTCTTCCACCAAGAAAGATCAATGATTCCGTCCTCAAGGGAAGCTTCAGATTTAAGTCTCATGGACTTAAGATTTACACAACCCTCAAACCAACCGGTTTCGGGGGTTCTATCATCAATATCCAGCTTTGCGTCAAAAATAATGGTTTCAAGCTCGGTAAGACCAAATGTTACAGAATGAGTACACTCGAAGCTTTCCCACTGAGAATAGGTGGCTGCGCCCATGGATATGCTTTTAATAACATCGTTCCATATTTTTTTCCAGTTTTCAAATTCCATGCCCTGACCGTGCATTCTAAGGGAATTGCAGTTTCCCTGCGTCACTCTCAGTGTTTGGCTTTCAAGATCAAAGGACCAATTAAGAGTTGATTGTGTGCTATTAGCACCGTTCATATACGCAGTGCCCGAGACTGCCAAATAAGGGTCTCCGGTCATTTCAAATGTATAATAGCTATGATTTACAGCACTGCCGAGAGAACGCACATACTGGGCGGCTTTCCCGGAAGGATATGTATAATACGTTGCATCACCAGAAACAAGAGCCATTGCTTGGCCTCGAATCTCGCCATATCTTGAAAGATAAACAGCAGAAGCATTTGCGGCAGAGCCTTCAAGCGAATCGTTTTGAATAGTTTGAATGCTTCGGATATCAATTATTCCATCTCCTACAAAAGACTCGGAATAATAATCATTGAAATAAGCAACTGTTTTAAGCGCTCTCATGCCTGCAAAAGCCTTTGAACCTACAGCTTTGAGAGTTTCGGGAATAATGAGCGTCTCTACCGCATTATAGTTCTCAAAGAAAGATGCACCGATGGTATTTATAGCGGTATTGTTTTCAATAACGATAGTTTTAACAAGCGAAGCAAGACCTGCGAGATCATTTCCCGAAAGTACACCGTTTCCACTGCCGCTTATAACGAGTGTATCGCCGTAAAGAGTGTAAGAATAACCTGAAACAGCACCCTGTGCGGTTTTTTCTCCATAACTTGGAGAATATTTGTTCTCAGCGTGAACCGTATCAAGAGTAAGCTTGATCTGGTTAATGTTCTTATAATAGGAAGAATTTGCTGTTGAATATGTCTCAATATAAAGAGTTTTGCCATCTTCTGTGAAATTGAACATATTGACCATGCCCATATTGTTGCTTAGCTTATCATCAAGATCCTGGAAATCTATGAGCATTTCTGTAACAAGTGTTCCGCATGAATTTTCTCTTTGAGTTATAACAACATTATCATGTGCAATGTGACCGCAAATCACAAGCACGATATTTGGATGCTTATCAACAAACCATTCCCAAATCTCATCACCTGTGGTAAAGCCGTATCCCTCAATAGCATCACCATCATCGTCATACCCGAGGGTAGTGCCGTCGCGGCCAAGATAAGAGTGAGTTGTTACGATAACGTTATAATCCGAATATTCCTCGCAAAGTCTGCCTGCCCAGTACAGAACATCCTCACGGGGACCGTAATCAAGGGCAAACACCATATATTTCATGCCATTTACAGTGAAGAGATGAGCGCAGTTAAGCATAGATTCTTCATAGCAGATGGTTTTTACGCCTTGTTCTACAAAAGCATTGGCATATTTCTCGTATGATATGTACTTATCAAACTGACTACGAGAGCAATGGTTTCCTCTAATATCCGAATGGGGGATTTTTGAGCTATCAAGATATCCGAGAGCCTCCATAGCAACCTGCCATTGTGCACTTGCCGCTGCTGTTTCTGTATTTGCTCCGCTCTGAATGATATCACCAAGTGTTATAACATAATCTGGCTGCTGTTCCGCTATCCAGCTATACATATTAAGATAGCTCTGTGTGTGACCGCTTTGAGAAATGGTCTGAGGGTCACCCACAACGGCAAATCTATAAGCATATTCCTCACCACTGTCCTCCATTCCTGATGTGGTATTCCAAACATTAGAGAAAATTGCGTTGTTGCCCTTTCCGCTGAGATCCTTAATGAGAAAGTCAGAGTTTCCGTTCGCATTAAAATCATAGGAAAACAGCGCATCCTTTTCTACATATGCGGAAACACTTTCAATATATCCTCTGAAATAGGATGTGTTGTGAGTTCCATCGCTGTTTATAATCCTGTTTCCGCCGACAACGATATTAAAGGAAGCTGTGGTAGGAACAGGGATATCGGTCATATCTACTGTGCTCTTCAGCTCGCCGTCAATATAACAATTTGCGGCAGATGCGTCATATTCAACCTTGATGCTTGACCATGCATTTGCCGCCAAAACCGCATTTTCAAAACGCACAAAAGATTTTACATTGTCATTTCCGCCAGTATTGAACACAAGCATGGGAATACCGCCTTCTGCAAGACGAAGATCGTACCCCTCGCTATAAGTCTTGCAGTAATTTCCTATTATTGTGGACTCAACTGAGGTGTCTGTTGGATATATTTTTGCTTCAAATGCAGTAGGGACTTCGTTGAATGAAACCTGAACCTCCCAAAGCTCGTTTTCTGCAAAGCTCCAGCCTGTCTCTTCGGCAGATACGGAAAATGTCATAACTGCCAGAAGCAAAAAGGCAAAGACTATCGCAAGTGTTTTTTTCATAATTAAACTTCTCCTTTTTTGTGATTTATTTTTGAGAATTGCCTTTACAAAAGTTATTGTATATGCTATAATTCAAATTGTACATCAAAAAAATTAGTGTTTTTTTATAAAAAATGCGCATGAGGTGCCTATGAACAAAGATATTATTTGGACACATCCACCGGACAGAACCAAATTTGATCAAGACCTATATGTCATCGGATGTGGCTATGACATAATAAATGATGACAGCACCCCCAGAAGACGAAGTGAAAATCATAGAATTGAATTTCATATTTTATATTTTATTGAAGGTGGATGCACAACAAATATTGAGGGAAAAAACTATATTGCCAAGGCGGGGGATGTTGTGTTTTTTCACTCCAAGCGCCCATATTTTTACACCTACCATCAAGCTACGGAAACTAAGGTGTATTGGCTTCATTTTTCCGGCAATAAATCTGAAGAGCTTGTTGACGATTTGGGACTTAGAGAAAGCTTCATTAAAAAAAGTGATGTGGATCTGAGCATCTATTTTCAAAACATTATTGATGAAATCACCATAAAAAAGATTAATTATAACAAAGCTATGGCGGGGCATCTTATGGTGTTGCTAACTGCTATGGTTAGAAAGAAAACGGCAAATGAATCCTATCTTGATGAGGTTATTTCAAGAATGACGAAAATAAGAAAAAAGGATCTTGATCTTGACGAATATGCAAGCATTTGTTATCTCAGCAAATCGCAGTTTATAAGGAAATTTAAGGACTATACCGGAAAAACACCCATCAAATATAAGAATGATATAATTATTGAAAAAGCCAAGGAACGGTTGTCTCGAACAGATATATCTATTTCTCAGATCGCTTCACTTTTGGGCTTTGAGAATGTGTTTTACTTTTCTTCTGCTTTTAAAAAGGCAACCGGTCTTTCGCCTTTGGATTTTAGAAAAAAACACCGCTAAAGATTTTTGCTTTACAAATTTAAATATTTATGATATACTATCTATATAGAAACTGCGTGGAGGTATAAAATGGATTACACCGAAAGGCAAAAGCTGATAATTGAAATGCTTAAAAACGGAAGTATGTCGATTGCGGATATTTCCGAGATGCTTTATGTCAGTCAAATGACTATAAGGCGTGATGTGCTTAATCTTAAAAGGCTTGGAATTGTAACTCAGTTCAGAGGTGGGGTTGCGCTTAATAATGAATCTGTTATCGTTCCTATTGATCTGAGAGAAAACAATGATAAAAATGAAAAGATTTTGCTCGCAAAAAAAGCTATTAAATATGTGAGAGACGGTACACTTATCTTTATAGACAGTTCTTCGACCTGTTATAATATCGTTCCGCTTCTTGTGGGATTTAAAAATATTCAGGTCATAACGAATTCAACCAAGGCGATCCTTGAGCTTGGGAGACTTGGCATAAGAAGCAAAATGGTTTGCGGTAATCTTGTGCCAAAGGATAAGTGTGTTGTTGGCAGTGATGCGGAAGGGTACATAAGAAAATTTATGTTTGATATTGCCTTTATATCTGCAAGCGGTTATGACAATAAGAGGATAACTGATTGGAGCGAATCCCAAACAAATGTTCGAAAGGCGGCCATTGATAGCTCAGAAAGAACATACTGTCTTATGCTCCATTCAAAATACAATGTAAATTATCAATATGTGGTTTGTGAAACAAGAAATGTGGGAATAATCACTGTTGATGAATAAAAAACAGGCTTAATTTGTGATTGCTTGCTTTGAAAAGAATACATCAACTATTAAATAAAAAGCTACCGAGCCGTTTTTTGGCTCGCTAGCTTTTTGTGTAATTTTTATCGGTGAGTTGCTATATATAAAACAAACGCTTTTTTAAAAGGGTGCATCGTCGCCTTGCTCCTCAGAATGACAACGAGGGTGCTTTTTCACTTGTTGCGGTGAATTTCCGGTTAAGCGTAAGCCTTCCACCTCATAAGTCGCTGCGTGACAGCTTACTCTCAAGGGGAAGCCTTATTAAAACGCACCACAACTTCCACACAAACTCCAAATCTACATTACATATTTGCTTTTTTGAACGCTTTTACTATTTCACAGATATACTGACGGTGATAGTCTTTAGCCGGATAATTTGAGAGCAGTGATCTCTCAATAAAGTTTTCTTCTTTTATATCCGAAACATAAAGCTTTTTGCATAGAAGAGCTAATTTTGCCTCCCCAAATATCACGCTTTTGCCTTCTGCCACATCAATTGGGCTAAGGCCGCATTCTTTGATTTTGTCACAATCTCTGCCGCTGTGAGAGCCACAGAATTTGAGAATATCTCTTTTATCCTCCTCAAAGAAGCACATGGTCATGTACTCATTTGCTTCGGTGAAAAGATATGTGAAGCGTTGCGGACGGACATAGGCGATGGCCACCGGCTTGTTCCAAAGCACCCCCATGCATCCCCAGCTTGCGGTCATTGTGTTGCAGCCCTCGGATGTGTTTCCTGCACTTATCAGCATCCAATCCTTGCCTATAAGCTTAGCGGCACTTTCAAATTCATCCGGAGAAATCTCAATAAATCCTTTCATTAAAACACCTCATTTCTGCTTGTTACATTCAGTATATGCGATTTTTTTAATGGTATCACAAAAAGTTTTAAAAGTCAAGCTTTTGAGGCTTGCACTTTTTTGTTTCTGCTTGACTATGTATGTTTTTTGTGTTATACTAAAAGTGAAAAAATACCATTGATATCAGTGAGGTATGAAAATGTCGATAGATAAGGTTAGAGCTCATCTCAGAGGCTTTGGTCTGGAGAACAGAATAATTATTCCCGAGATGTCCAGCGCAACGGTTAGTGAGGCGGCGGCTGCCCTTGGATGCAGTGAGCCTGAAATTGCAAAAACAATGTCATTTTTGATTGATGATAAGCCGATAATAATCGTTATGGCCGGTGATGCAAAAACGGATAACAGCAAGTTTAAGGGTATTTTTCATACAAAAGCGGTGATGATAAAGCTTGAGGATGTGGAAGCGATGCTCGGTCATCCCGTTGGAGGTGTTTGCCCATTTGCGCTTCCTACAGGTGTGCCGGTGTATCTGGATGAATCTTTGCGCCGCTTTAATATAGTTTATCCGGCGGCAGGAACACGAAACAGTGCAGTTAAGCTTACCATATCCGAGCTTGAAAAAGCATCGGGCTCAAAAGAGTGGATAGATGTATGTAAAGGATGGCAGGATGATGAAAATTAAAAGCATTTTGGAAAAGGTTGACCACACACTTCTCGCTCGTGATGCAACATGGGAGGAAATAAAGGCAATCATAGACGATGGAATAAAATTTGGTACAGCTTCTGTTTGCATACCGCCGAGCTTTGTTAAGAAGGCCGCAGAATATGCCTCGGGCAAGATTCCTATATGTACCGTTATAGGCTTTCCAAATGGCTATAACACTACTGCTGTAAAGGTTTTTGAGACAGAGCATGCTGTGAGTGAAGGTGCAGATGAGATAGATATGGTTATAAACATCGGTTTTCTTAAAGAAAAGCAATACGACCGGCTTCTTTCGGAAATAAAGGCGATCCGCAAGGCTTGCGAGGGAAAGATATTGAAGGTTATCGTTGAGACCTGTGTGCTTACCGACGAGGAAAAAATTGAAATGTGTCGTATTGTTGGTGAATCGGGGGCTGATTTTATAAAGACCTCAACAGGCTTTGCTGGCGGCGGAGCGACAAGAGATGATGTTTTGCTTTTTGCCGGGAATGTTCCCTCGCATCTTAAGATAAAAGCGGCCGGCGGAATACGCTCGGTTGCCGATGCAGAGGATTTTATTGCTCTTGGTGCGCTTCGCCTTGGCACAAGTGCTATCGTAAAGATAGTCAAAAACGAAGAGCTTGGCGAATATTAATCTTTTTGGAGCGTAAAATATATTTTGAAATTATATTGAAGGAGTTACGATTATGAAATATCCAACACCCCATATTAATGCAAAACCTGGTGATTTCGGCAAAACCGTTCTTATGCCCGGAGATCCGCTTCGTGCGAAGTTTATTGCAGAAAACTTCTTTGAAAATCCCGTTCTTGTTAACAATGTAAGAGGAGTTCACGGTTATACAGGCACATACAAGGGAACAAAGGTTTCTGTCATGGCAAGCGGTATGGGTATGCCTTCGATTGGTATCTACAGCTATGAGCTTTATAATATTTTCGGCGTGGAAAATATTATTCGCGTTGGGTCGGCAGGTGCTATGCAAAAGCACATTAAGGTTCGCGATCTTGTTATTGGCATGGGGGCTTGTACTAATTCAAATTTCCCAAACCAGTATGGACTTCCCGGCAGCTTTTCTCCAACAGCAAGCTTTGAGCTGATAGAAGCTGCAGTGAAAAATTCCAAGAAGCGTCAGCTTTCATATCATGTAGGAAATATCCTTTCCTCTGATACATTTTATAATGAAAATGAAAGAACTTCGTTGGAATGGGCTAAGATGGGTGTTATGGCTGTTGAAATGGAGGCGGCTGCCCTATATTGTACAGCGGCGAGAAGCGGAAAACGAGCCCTTGCTATCTGCACCATATCCGACAGCCTTGTAACCGGCGAATCACTTGACTCAGATGCTCGCCAGAACAGCTTTACAGACATGATGGAGGTTGCTCTCGATATCGCTATAGAAATGGAGGGTAAATAATTGTCAGTAAATAGATTCAAAAGAGTCTTTATAATTGTTCTTGATAGCCTCGGTGCAGGAGAGCTTCCGGATTCAGGACGCTTTGGTGACAAGGGGGCATCTACCCTTGGTACGCTTCATAAAACAGGTAAGCTGAATATTCCCAATCTGCTTTCCCTCGGAATGGGAAATATAGAGGGTCTTTCATATCTTGGCGAAAATGAAAAGCCTATGGCTGCCTATGGCAGAATGGCAGAGCTTTCAAACGGAAAGGACACCACTATTGGGCATTGGGAAATTTCAGGTGTGGTTTCAGAGGTCCCACTGCCAACCTATCCAAATGGATTTCCATGTGAGATAGTTGAGGAGTTTGAAAAGCAGACCGGCAGAAAAATTCTCTGCAATAAACCGTATTCGGGTACAGATGTGCTAAGGGATTATGGTGCAGAACATATGAAAACCGGTGATCTTATTGTATATACATCTGCTGACAGCGTTTTTCAGATCGCCGCGCATGAAGCACTAATTCCTCCTGAGACACTATATGGATATTGCCGAATAGCGAGAAGGATTCTTTGCGGAAAGCACGCTGTTGGCAGAGTTATTGCAAGACCTTTTGTTGGCAGCGCAGGGAACTTTAAAAGAACCGGAAACAGGCGAGATTTCAGCCTTGAGCCGAGCGGAATAACAATGCTTGATGCGCTTAAGGCATCGGGCAAGGATGTGATTTCTGTTGGGAAGATATCCGATATTTTTGCCGGCAGGGGGATTACCGAAAAGATCATAACTCACAGTAATGAAGAGGGAATGCAAGCGAGCGATTTGGTTGCAAACCGAGATTTTGATGGACTTTGCTTTATAAATCTTGTTGATTTCGACTCGGTTTACGGACATAGAAATGATGCTCTTGGATATGCTGAAGCGCTCAGCAGATTTGATGAATTTTTGCCCAAGCTTCTCAAAAAAATAGGCGAGGAGGATATTCTTATAATAACCGCAGACCATGGCTGCGATCCCGGTGATATCAGCACCGACCACACCAGAGAATATGTGCCCCTTTTGGTTTACGGAAAGAGTATTGATCCACTTTCAATTGGAACGAGAGCGTGCTTTTGCGATATAGCCGCAAGTGTATGTGAGGCTCTTGGGGTGAATTTTGATTGTCCTGGTAAGAGCTTTGTATCGGAGGTGATAAAATGACCGACCTTGAGCTTATGAAAGCGGCAGAGGATGCGCGCGAAAGGTCATATTGTTCCTACTCGGGATTTTCTGTCGGGGCGGCGTTGCTCTCAAAAAACGGACAGGTATATACCGGCTGTAATATTGAAAATTCCGCATTTTCTCCAACGGTATGTGCTGAAAGAGTTGCATTTTTTTCTGCAATAAACGCAGGAGAGAGGGAGTTTTTAAAAATAGCAATTGTGGGGGGCAAAGTCAATAAAGCTCCCGACCCAATCTGTTCGCCTTGCGGGGTTTGCAGGCAGGTTATGGGGGAGTTTTGTGGCAAAGATTTTGCTGTTATCCTCGGCAACAGTGAAAAGTTTGAAACTTATACCCTTGAGGAGATATTGCCTCTTGGTTTTATTCTTAGCATATAAAAAAGACGATCCACATTGTGGATCGTCTTTTCCTTAGCGTTACTTATCTTTATTAAAAAAATGCTTCCTATATATAAGATACTTTTCCTCGTCAGAGAGTACGTATGGGCTGTTGGTGTAATTTGCCGCAACCTTTATTAAATCGACAAACTCTTTGATCTCTTCTTCTGTGAGAGTCAAGTTTACATTTGCAAGGTCTGTCAGAAGATTTGAAAGTTCTGTTTTGTTTGTTCCCAAATAGTTGAAGAAAATTGACAATTTTTCTCTTCCGATTTCGGTTGACTCATTGAGAGAAATGTAATCCTCTTCAAAAACTGCGCAGGCCTTGCCGTGGGGAATAGATCGCAGCAGTGTCAAGCTGTATCCAAGAGGATGAGGAAAGCCTGTTCCCGAAACGCTGATTGCGGCACCTGCTGCGCAGGAGGCATAGGCAAGCTTTTTGCGATCCTCTGCTGTGAAAGCGGTTGGTTTTGCTTTGATAACATCAAAAATATTCTTTGCCGCAAAAAGAGCAAACTGCTCCGAGAAAAGTGTGGCAGAAGGGGAAAGATAGGATTCTATTGCGTGTGCAAACGCATCAAGCGCTGTGCTGATAGTATAATCATATCCGAGAGAATAGGTGTATTTTGGGTCAAGCAATGCGAGCTTTGGAAAAGTATAAGGAAATTTTATAGTTTTCTTCTGCTTTCCGTCGGGCATAGTCATAACTGCATATGAGTTTGCCTCGCTACCTGTGCCTGCGGTGGTGGGGATTGCAATGATGGGAAGAGCACCGGTGCATTTTTCTGCGCTAAAACCGTCTAAAGGTTCAATTCTGTTTGCGGCAAAAACAGCAATGGCTTTTGCGGCATCAAGAGCTGATCCTCCTCCTATGCCTATAACAATGTCGCATCCACTTTTTCTGCATTTTTGACCCGCCTCGTGGCTTGTAAGCAACGGTGGATTTTCTTCGATATCGTCAAAAATTTCATATGAAATATTAAGTTCATTAAGAAGATTTGTCACATCCACAAGAGCACCTGATTTTTTTGCTCCGCTTTTTCCTGTTACGATGAAAGCTTTTTTCGCATTTAAAGTTTTTATAAGCTCACCGCTTTTTGATACACAATCAATGCCGGATACGATGCGTGTTGGAAAATTAATATCAAGTTTCATTTAAAGCACCTCTTTTCTTCCATTATTATAACAGATATATATTGTTTTTGCAATACCAAAGTTCTTAAGAGAGTAATTGGGACATTGAAATTGGAGTTGTTCTGGATATAGTGAACTTGTGTTTGTGTATCTTGCACAAAAAACGAGATAAGAACTTGTTAAGTATTGCAAATGGCAACAAAAAGGATAAAAAAGGGAGAAAATTTAGAAAAAGTGTTGACAAAAGGAGAGAAAAGTAGTATAATAACGAAGCTGTCGCAAAAAGCGTCAGAGAGCACACGAAAAAACTTTTGAAAAAACTTTTAAAAAAGGTATTGACAAAGTCAGGAGCGTGTGGTATAATAGACAAGCTGTCCGAAAAAAGGCAGCGATCGGTCATTGAAAATTGAACAACAAGAGATGAAGTACAAAGCATAAACAAGTATTGTGCAAAGACGAATCTCGCAATTCTTGAGAATACTACTCAAACAAAAGTAAACGAGCAGATTAGCTCTAAAAAAGGTTTTAAGCAGAGATGCTTGAGATACAATTTTTTAGAGAGTTTGATCCTGGCTCAGGATTAACGCTGGCGGCGTGCATAACACATTCAAGTCGAACGAAGCATTTAAAGTGGAGACTTCGGTCAAAGCTTTTTATGACTTAGTGGCGGACGGGTGAGTAACGCGTGAGCAACCTGCCTTCGTATGGGGGACAACGACTGGAAACGGTCCCTAATACCGCATAACACATATCTACCGCATGGTTAATATGTCAAAGATTTATCGTACGAAGATGGGCTCGCGTCCCATTAGGTAGTTGGTGAGGCAACGGCTCACCAAGCCGACGATGGGTAGCCGGACTGAGAGGTTGAACGGCCACATTGGAACTGAGATACGGTCCAGACTCCTACGGGAGGCAGCAGTGGGGAATATTGGGCAATGGGCGAAAGCCTGACCCAGCGACGCCGCGTGAAGGAAGAAGGCCTTCGGGT
>JAZUQN010000016.1:0-7107 GCA_045605745.1 Eubacteriales bacterium | reverse complement strand
GCACTTAGAGGGCAACTGCGTTTCCCTCTAAGGATTCCCTTCCTTAGCGTTACCAACGCTCCTCTGAAAATGCAATTCTGCATTTTCTAAGGGAGCTGTGCATCACTCTACTCCTCCTTATTGCGCCATGGACGACCGGCGCAATAAGGGTGCAGTGAACCGCACACTGCTTTCGTATATGGTAGGCGATTGACCATAAAAATTTCGCAGTGTGCTCTTGTTTGTGAAAACACTCCCCGATAAACTCATGTTTATTAAAGATAATATATAAGAAACGAAAAAAAGTGCTGAGCCAACGGCTCAGCACTTTTAATTCAGTGGGCTATCATTATTCTTAAAAGAGCAAATATTTTTCCTTTTTCATTTGGTGTGATCGAAAGCGTTACGTCTTTAGGCTTTTCCGAGCTGAAAACAAGCTTTGTTTCGGCATAATTACCCCAGCCGCCGGCAAAAGAACTGTCTATAAGAAACTCGTCCTCACCGATTCTCACTGTGGCAGAACCGGCACTTTCGTATATGCTTTTCACAAATGCTATATGTATTTTTTTGCAATGATTTAAGTGGAAAATCATTGGTTTTCCGCATTCATCGGAGATCCAACCGCCTTTGAACTGTGAAAAATTCATATTGCCAACGCTAAAGCTGCCATAATCCTTAGGGATAAGACTACACCCATCAAGCATTTCCGTGTCCATATACGAATCACCAAAAAGCGGAGGTGGAATTTGACCATCGGACGAGCTATCTGATTCGATTTCAATAGCAGTTTTTATGTAGTGGATTAACAGCTCCCCAAGCATCCTATGTCCGGTTGCGTTGGGGTGGACACTGTCACCGCTATAGTCGCTCCACGGATATTTTCCTGTCTTTATCAGAGGTTCATATATGCCGTCAACCATGCTGATAAAAGGTAGATTATAGTGCTTTGCAATTTGTAAATTAAGTTCCCTTTGTGATGAGCCGTCTCTGTTGCAAACACACACTGGAACAACTGCCGCACCCGATAAAATTCCTCGTCTGATGACAGATTCATAGGTTTCCCTTGTGCTCCCGGGAACCCTTGCCTCATCGCCATTGTCATTCACCGAATGATCAATGAAAAGCAGGTCCGGCTTTTTCAAAAGAACATCCTTTTCCATTCGGAAAACGCCAAGAATAGAGCCGGTTGCACCGATTCCTGCATTTACGCAGGTGGCTTCGCTTTTCGGGAATGTATCGCTCCAAAAATCATAAACACACCTGACATAGTTCTTGCCATCTCCGGCCCCACTTCCCGCAGTTATCGAACCGCCGAGAAATCCGAGGGTTATAGGCTCTCCTCTTTTTGCTTTCAAAATGACCTTTTTGATTCTGTACAGGCTTCCCAAATTCACAATAGAGGCCTTAAGGGCCGCATTATTATTTTCAAAAAGTGTGTTTATCATAATTTATATTCCCATAACAGAGTCGATTGGGAGTGACATAACTATGCCTGCAGCCTCGCTTTTTACACCGCATTTTTCTGTAACTGCACGCATAATATCAAGCTTATTATCAACATCCGCAATAATCAGCACAATCTCTTTTTCTTCCTTTGCGTTAGGAATGCTAAAGCCTGTAGAGTCGCTGCCAATGATGCTTCGCGAATGCATCACGGTTCCACCGCTTGCTCCGGCGGCTTTTGCCGCCTCCATAACATCGCCGCTAAAGCCCCTGTTTACAACCGCAGTAATAAGCGAATATTTTGTATCTGACATAATATATCTTTCCTTTCTGCTTGTGCCTGATGTATCCTTTTCTGCATTTTGATTGAGCATATGCAAAACAATATTGCTTGCGCCGTTTAGTGGCAGGGTGAATGCGATTCCACTGTTGACAGTATCAAGTCTAAGCTGGGAATGAAGCTTTCCAAGCATCAGCTCGCCCATATCTTTTTGAACCATTCCGGCAATAATGCATTTATCAATGCTGCCAAGTCCAAGCATATCCATTATGTCGCTTGAGGCCGTGCCCTCTGCGTTGATACGGTATTGAATGGTAAGGGAGTTGTTTTTGAAAAGTGTGATTGCTTTATCTGCAAGCTTGGGAGCCGCAATAAGCACAAGCATTTGATATGATTTTTTAGCATTATTCTCCATCAAACACTTCCTCCTCAAGATCTATAATTTCATCGCTGTCGGCAGGAAGCTCGATGATTGTTTCTGCTCTCTGCATTGCCAGCTTATATGCTTTTTCGGTTTTGAATTTATAAACAAGCCCCATCATTTGTATTGCTATAAGGGGCGTTAGAGCAACAAGTGCAACAACGCCAAATGCATCGGTCATAATATTTCCGCCAACCGCCATGCAGGTGCCTATACTGAGAGGCAAAAGGAAGGTCGAGGTCATAGGACCGCTTGCAACTCCGCCTGAGTCGAAGGCAATACCGACAAATATCTTGGGAACGAATCTTGACATTGCTATTGCTACAATATATCCGGGGATTATTATAAGCTGCAGAGGTATTCCTGCAAGCACACGGAGCATTGCAAGCCCAACACTTATCGAAACGCCGATCGACATACATCTATTCATAGCCTTAACCGAAATTGCGCCGTCTGTGACATTTTCAACCTGGTGGTTAAGGACTTGAATTGCAGGCTCTGCCTTAACAATGTAATAACCTATAAGCATTCCGATAGGAACAATTATCCAATTATATGAAAGGGAGGCCAGCTCTTTTCCAAGGAAAGAACCGACCGGCGCAAAGCCTACATTTACTCCGCAAAGGAAGAGCACAAGTCCGATATAGGTATAAATAAGACCGATAGCAATTCGCTTTATCTGTCTTTTCTGGTATCTTTTTGATATAAGCTGAAAGAGAACGAATACTGCAAGAATTGGTACAAGGGAAATAAGAACTTCCTCAAAATATGTAACCGAACCAAAGGCAAATTCTTTTGCCACATCTTGGGTTGTGAGCACATCAGCCACATCCGAGGGAGTATATGCTGTTTCGGGATTATAGAAGCAGCCAAGGATAATGACTGCAAGTATTGGCCCTATACTGGAAAGGGCAACAAGACCAAAGCTGTCGCTTGCTGAGTTTTTGTCGCTTCTGATAGATGCAAGACCGATACCAAGTGCCATTATAAACGGAACCGTCATAGGCCCGGTTGTAACTCCACCGGAGTCAAAGGCAACTGCAATGAATTCTTTTGGAACGAAGAACGATACGGTTATGAGAAGCGCATACAAAACTATCAGCATTTTTGAAAGGTCTATCTGAAATCTGATACGCAAGATTGCAAGAGCCAAAAATATTCCCACTCCTATTGCAACGGTTAATATAAGAACTATATTAGGGATCGACGGCACCTGCTCTGCAAGAACAGCAAGGTCAGGCTCTGAAATTGTGATAATAGCTCCCATAACAAAGCCTATAAATGAAACGAGAAAGGCATTCTTTGTTTTTGAGATCTCTACGCCTATGCCTTCGCCTATCGGAGTCATTGCCATTTCGGCTCCAAGCTGAAAAAAGCCCATTCCGATAATAAGCATAACAGCACCCACAAGAAACATAACCAGCCGTCCCAGATCCATAGGTATCAAAAAGATACTTATCAGCAAAACAATGCCCGAGATGGGAAGAACCGCAGAAAGGGATTCCATGGTTTTTTCTTTTAATTTCGGATTCAATTCTGCACCAACTTTCGTATAAAGTAAGCGTTAAACGCACATCTGTATAATTGTATCATAAAACGAACAACTTTTCAACGGTTTGCACCAAAAACAAAGTGAAAATTACTTTATTATTCCACCGCCGAGAACATAATCGCCATCATAGAGGACAACCGATTGTCCCGGTGTTATTGCCCTTTGAGGTGATAAAAACTCAAGATGGAAGCTGCCATTTCCTGTTTGCTCAAGAATAGCCTCGGCACTTGCGTGGCTATATCTTATTTTTGCATTTACACGAATGGGAGAATTTAGCTTTTCAAACGCTATAAAATTTATCTTTTCGGCATCAAGAGAGTTAGAAAACAGTTTTTCCTCACAACAAAGGGTTACCGTGTTTTCGGACATATCCTTTGAGCAAACATACATCGGTGCGCCAAGGGAAATTCCAAGTCCCTTTCTTTGTCCTATGGTATATTTCACAGCACCCATATGCTCTCCGAGTATATTACCATTTAAATCAAGATAATTTCCCTTTATGAAGGCTGCCCCTGTATAGCGAGACAAAAATGAGACATAATCACCGTCCGGTATAAAGCAGATATCCTGACTTTCCTTTTTTCTTGCACTTTCAAAGCCTATTTCCTTTGCTATAGCTCGGACCTCCTCCTTTGTGAGCTCGCCAAGGGGCATGAGAGTATGTCCCAGTTGGTATTGGGAAAGAGACCAGAGCACATATGCCTGATCTTTTTTTGTATCCTTTCCTTTTTTTAGGAGAAATCTTCCGCTGCCGTCCTTTTCAACAGTTGCGTAATGCCCGCTTGCAATGTGGCTGAAACCAAGCTCGTTGGACTTGCTGAGCAATTTTCCAAATTTGATATTCTTGTTGCAAACAATGCAGGGGTTCGGCGTTGAACCATTGAAGTATGAGGAAATAAAATCATTTATAACGCTGTTTTTAAAGTCCTCCTTGAAGTCGAAAACAAAATGCTCTATGCCTATCATTTCGGCAACCTTTTTGGCATCCTTAATGTCCTCGGTTTGCTCTGCCATAAAACGTTCGTCCGCACGGTCGAACATTTCGATAGTTGCGCCGACGGCTTCATAGCCTGCCTTTTTTATGAGATGAGCCGTAACTGCGCTGTCAACGCCGCCGCTCATTGCAACCATAACCTTTTTCATATCATCACCATTCAAATGTTGTTGGAATTCCGTCTTCTCTAAGCCCCTCAAAGTCCATTTGGCGGAGCACCTCATATACTGCAATTGCCGCAGAATTTGCAAGGTTTAACGAGCGAAGACCGTCTCTCATAGGTATTCTGACGCAATGCTCTCTGTTTTCCCTGAGCAGTTGCTCGGGAAGGCCTTTTGTCTCCTTGCCAAACATAAGAAACACCTTTTCCGGATACTTAATATCTGTGTATGACTTGGGTGCTTTGGTGCTGAAATAATACACCGCCGCATCGGGATTTTTACCGCAAAAATCCGCAAGAGAGTCATAATATGTAATATCGAGCTGATGCCAATAGTCAAGACCGGCACGCTTTAGCTTGGCGTTGTCGATTTCAAAGCCAAGAGGTCTTATAAGATGAAGTGCTGCGCCTGTTGCGGCACAGGTTCTTGCTATATTTCCCGTGTTTTGAGGGATTTCGGGTTCGTGTAACACTATATTTATTTTTGCCATAGCTATCTCCGACATTATTATTTATATTATTATATTACATTTTCACCCATCAATCAAGTAAAAATAATAAAATTTACAAATATGTGTGGTAATTGGTGGGAAAATGTGGTACAATATATCTATGTTTAATATGGAGAACTATTTTTTTAGGTTAAAAAAACGTGGGAGGTCTAAATGGGACTTATTGATAAGCTTATTGGAACATATAGCGAGAGACAGGTGAAAAAGCTGCAAAAAACTGCCGATGCGGTTGATGCGCTTGCCGATAAATATAAGGCTATGTCAAACGAGGAACTGAAAGCTACAACCGATTTGCTGAAAAAAAGACTATCTGAGGGAGAAACACTTGATGATATTCTTCCCGATGCCTTTGCGGCTGTTAGAGAGGCAGACGACCGAGTGCTTGGAAAGCGGCCTTTCCGTGTGCAGGTGATAGGCGGTATAATTCTTCATCAGGGCAGAATTGCCGAAATGAAAACGGGAGAAGGTAAAACTCTTGTGGCAACAATGCCGGCTTACCTCAATGCCCTAACAGAAAAGGGCGTTCATATTGTTACGGTTAATGACTATCTGGCACGCAGAGACAGCGAGGAGATGGGAAGAGTTTATGCCTTTATGGGGCTTACAACAGGCCTTGTTGTTCACGGACAGAGCAACGATGAAAAGCAGGCGGCATATAGAGCGGATATCACATATGGAACTAATAACGAATATGGCTTCGATTATCTTCGTGACAACATGGCTATATATAAGCAAAATACATTTCAGAGAGGTCATAATTTTGCCATTGTTGACGAGGTTGACTCGATCCTTATCGACGAAGCAAGAACTCCACTTATAATCTCGGGAGAGGGAGAAAAATCAACCGAGCTTTATGACAGGGCTGATGCTTTTGTTCGCCGCCTTCGCAAGTTTGTTATAAAAGAGCTTGATGACAAAAAGGATAATGACGATATAGATGCAGATTATATCGTTGACGAAAAGGCTCATAATGCCATTTTGACATCTTCGGGTGTTAGCAAGGCAGAGGAGTTTTTCGGTGTTGAGAATCTGTCAGACCCCGAAAATTCCACTCTGATGCATCATATAAATCAGGCCATAAGAGCTTACGGAATAATGCACAGGGATGTGGATTATGTGGTTGACGGAGAAAACGGTGTTGTTATAGTTGACTCATTTACAGGCCGTCTTATGCCGGGAAGACGCTATTCAAACGGTCTTCATCAGGCAATAGAAGCAAAGGAAGGCGTAAAGGTCGAAAAGGAGAACAAGACTCTTGCAACGATAACCTTCCAGAATTATTTCAGAATGTACAAAAAGCTTTCGGGTATGACGGGTACTGCGCTTACCGAGGAAGCAGAGTTCCGTGAAATATACGGACTTGACGTAGTTGAGATACCTACCAACCGTCCTATGATAAGAGTAGATCACAACGACGTCGTTTATAAGTCGGTAAACGGAAAATACAACGCCGTCAAACTTTTCTTTTATATTTTTATATACGCGGTCGTTTAAGTCTTTTCTAATCATTGGCTTGTTTGTAGGAACACAAACAACGTCAAGAGAATAGATACCCTTAAACTCCTCTTCTTCGGTCTTTGCAGTACCCGTCATACCCGAAAGCTTTTTGTACATTCTGAAGTAATTCTGGTACGTAATGGTAGCAAGAGTCTGATTTTCTTTTGCTATTTTAACGTTTTCCTTTGCCTCAATAGCCTGATGAAGACCTTCGCTGTAACGGCGTCCTTCTAAAATACGGCCCGTAAATTCGTCAACGATTTTTACCT
>JAZUQN010000015.1:0-6974 GCA_045605745.1 Eubacteriales bacterium | reverse complement strand
ATTTTGCAGGTCAGATGACGGGCGTTGAGGGTTATATTGAATCTGCAGGCTCAGGTTTTGTTGCGGGAATCAACGCTGCTCTTGCGGCACTTGGCAGACAGCCTTTTGTGTTCGATACTAAAACTATGATAGGTGCAATGGCCGATTATGTAAAGAATGGAGGAGTAGGTTCCTCTTTTCAGCCTATGAATGCAAATTTCGGAATTATCGAACCTCTCGGTTATAGAGTCAAGGGCGGTAAGAGTGCAAAAAATGAGGCCATTGCGGCAAGATCCCTTGAAATTATTTCAAATATTCAGCTTTGGAATGAAGACATGGAGCTGTAAAATTTGGAGGAAATATGAGAATTATTGTTGATGTTATGGGGGGAGATAATGCCCCCGGAGAGCTTGTCCGCGGTGCTTATAATGCGGCAAAGCTTTATGAGGCAGACTACACCTTGGTTGGTGATAAGGACGCAATAGAAAAGGTGGCAAGGGAAAGCGAGCTTGAGCTTTCAGGCTTTGAGATAGTTGATGCCAAAGGCGTTGTTGAAATGACCGACGATCCAATAACCGTCGTCAGAAAAAAAGGTGACAGCTCTATGGTTGTTGGACTTCGTATGCTTGCTGAGGGAAAGGGAGACGCCTTTGTCAGCACAGGCAACACCGGTGCTCTTTTTACTGCCTCAACCCTTATCGTCAGACGAATGAAGGGAATCAAACGTGCAGGAATCGGTGCTGTTTTGCCCCTTGCAAATCCTGTTTTGCTTCTCGATTCAGGTGCAAATGTAACAGTTACTCCTGAGTATCTTGAGGATTTTGCAATGATGGGCTCGGTCTATATGAAAAAAGCCTTTGGCATTGAAAATCCAAGGGTTGGTTTGCTTAATAATGGCAGTGAAGATTGCAAGGGAACTGAGCTTCAGATAGCTACATATAAGCTGCTCTCTGAAAACAAAAGCATAAATTTTGTAGGAAATATTGAGGGCAATAAGGTTGCCGCAGATGAATGCGATGTGCTTGTTTCTGATGGCTTCACCGGAAATATCCTGCTCAAAAGCATTGAAGGCGTTGGAAAGCTTATGCTTGGCTCAATGAAGGGGCTGTTTTATAAAAATCTTTTGACAAAGATAGCAGGCGCAATGGTTAAAAAGCACGTTGGTGAGCTTAAAAAGAAATTTGATCCCTCTGAGCACGGCGGTGCTCCGCTTCTCGGCTTTAAAAAGCCTGTCATAAAGGCACATGGAAATTCAAATGCTAAGGCTTTTGCAAATGCTATAAGACAAGCTCACGCTTTTGCTTCTTCGGGACTTGTGGATGACATTGCGGAGGCAGCACTGCTTATGCGTGAAAAACGAATGGCAGAGTGCGGCGACGAAAATGCAGAATAAACTTATAAATATTAAATCCGAAAGGAATGGGTAAAAATGGCTGATTTGCCTTATGAAATTGAGGGGCTTCAAAAAGCTCTTGGATATACCTATAATGATATTTCACTTCTTAGAAATGCTCTTACGCACTCTTCATATTCAAATGAAATAAAGCTGCGCCATGGCGAAAGTGAATGTAATGAACGCCTTGAATTTCTTGGCGATTCTGTGCTTTCTATAGTTGTTAGCGAATACCTTTTTTCTCATTATACAAAGCGTCCCGAGGGAGAGCTGACAAGAATGCGTGCAGAGGTGGTTTGCGAAAAAGCACTTTCAAAATATGCACTGAAGATTGGACTTGGCAATTATCTTCTCCTTGGTCACGGCGAAGAGAAAAATAATGGCAGAGAGCGCAAAAGTATTCTTGCAGATGCCTTTGAGGCAGTTTTGGCTTCTATCTATCTTGATGCAGGAAAGGATGGCAAAAAGATGGTTGCCCGTTTCCTTTTGCCTCATATAATCGAGGAGCTTGAGGATGCCGAAAACGGTGGCGGCGGCAAGGACTATAAAACCTTATTGCAGCAGATAGTTCAGCAGGTTGAGGGCGAGGTGCTTGAATATGTGACCGTTGGAGAAAGCGGTCCGGATCATAAAAAATCCTTTACTGTTGAAGCTCGCCTTAACAGCAATGTCATAGGCAAAGGAAAAGGCGGCTCTAAAAGAGAAGCCGAGCAGAATGCTGCGGCAGAGGCCCTTAAGCTTTTTGGGGCATAAGATATATAATGGGACTGAGCCATATGGCGCAGTCCCTGTCGCATTTAAATTGAGTGAAAAAGAGTGACGAGGGGGGCGATTTTTAGAAATGTCATCAAATAAAAAACACGCAAATATTCCAATTTTTATACCGCATCTTGGTTGCCCGAATAACTGTGTTTTTTGCAATCAAAGGTCGATATCGGGGCATATGAGCTTTGATGAATCCTCTGTTTCGGCAGAGATAGAAAACGCCCTTCAAACTATTGAAAAAAGTGGCGGAGACATTGATGCAGAGATAGCCTTTTTCGGCGGTTCTTTTACAGGCATAGATCGAGATCTTATGATTTCTCTTCTCGCTAAGGCTTATGCATATGTGAAGGCAGGTAGAGTTAGCAGCATAAGGCTTTCGACAAGGCCTGATTATATCGATGAGGAAATTCTTGATATCCTTAAAAAATATGGGGTTAAGACCATAGAGCTTGGACTTCAAAGTATGCAGGATAAGGTGCTGTTGGCTTCAAAAAGAGGTCATAGCGCAAGTGAAGCTGAGGCGGCCGCAAGGCTGATTAAGAAATATGGCTTTGAGCTTATCGGTCAAATGATGATAGGTCTGCCTCTTTCATCACTTGAGGATGAGCTTTTAACTGCAAGAAAGATATGCAGTCTCGGTGCAGACGGAGCAAGAGTTTATCCAACTGTGGTTTTTTATAATACCGAGCTTTGCGAAATGGCAAAAATGGGAGAATATACCCCTTTGACAAATGATGAAGCGGTTATGCGCACAAAAGAGGTTCTCAAGATATTCGATAGTGAAGGAGTGCCCCTTATAAGAGTTGGCCTCTGCGCATCGGAAAATCTTTCATCCGAGGATAGCGTATATGGCGGTGCAAATCACAGTGCCATTGGAGAGCTTGCGATGGGGGAAGTTTATTTTGACAAGATGTGCAGCTTGATAGAGGACTTGCCTGATTATGATGAAAAAAAGATTACTTTTTATGTAAAAAACGGAGCGATTTCAAAGGCGATCGGCCAAAAAAGGAAAAACATAAATCGCATTAAAGATAAATATTTTGTTAAAAAACATATAAAGAATATTAAAATCCTTGAAAAAAACGATCTTATAGGTTATAATATAAAGATGGAAGTTGAAAAAATATGATAGATCATCGGAGGATATTTTTTTGTATTTAAAGTGTCTTGAACTTCAGGGCTTCAAATCCTTCCCTGATAAAACGAAATTGACCTTTGAAAAGGGTTCAACAATAATTGTGGGTCCAAACGGCAGCGGAAAATCCAACATTTCCGATGCTATGCGTTGGGTTCTCGGTGAGGTGTCATCAAAGAGCTTGCGTGGATCTAAAATGGAGGATGTTATATTTGGAGGCGCAGATAGCCGCAGACCTATGGGGTTTGCGGAGGTTTCTGTTACCTTTGATAATACTGCGGATGAGGGCGGAAAGCTTGATAGCCCCTATGATGAGGTGACGGTTACACGCCGTTATTACCGATCCGGAGACAGTGAGTATTTTATAAACCGCAAGAATGTTAGGCTCAGAGATATCTATGAGTTGTTTATGAATACCGGTATCGGCAGGGATGGCTATTCTATCATCGGACAGGGTAAGATAGCTGAGATCATCTCACAAAAGAGCGACGAGAGAAGAAGTGTTTTTGAGGATGCTTCAGGTATTGCTAAATATAGACACAGGAAAAATGAAAGCGAAAGAAAGCTTGCCGCAACCGAGGATAATATGCTCCGAATCAATGACATTTTATCCGAGCTTGAAGGTAGAGTTGGCCCACTTGAAAAAGAGGCGGCTAAGGCTAAAAAATATCTGGAGCTTTCCGAGATAAAAAAGAAGGCTGATGTTCAGCTTTGGATATATGATACGGAAAAGTTGCGCTCGGATCTCCAGGATGCCGAGACTGCCTTTAAGCACTCCGAGCTTGAGCTTAGTGCGGCAGAGGATAGCATTGCTGCTCTTGAGGCTCAAAATGATAAGCTTTTCGAGGCATCTCAGTCTAATAAGATGGAGTCTGAAGAGTTGCTTCGGAAAATAAGAGAGCAGACCGCAAAAAATCACGATCTTGACAGTGAATACCGTGTTGGAGAAAACAATATTGCGCACACAAAAGAGCTGATTGTGGGGGCAGAGCTTTCGATAAAATCCTCTGAGGAGGCAATTGCTTTAGAAAGAAGTGGCAAAGAGGAGCGTCAAAAGCATATCGATTCTCTGAAAGCTCAGCTTGAGAAAAAGCAGTCTGAGCACTCACTGAAAATCGAAGAACAGCAGAAATGCGTAGCGGAAGCAGAGGAGCTTGAGACGGCAGTTGCAACTGCTCTTGAGGATCTAAGGATGCTTGAAAATGAACGTGTTGATATTCGTGTGCGCAAATCTGTGCTTAAAAATGCACAGAGCACCGACACAGATAAGAATGCCTCTATTCTTGAGGAGATTGAGAAATACAGTGAAAATTCAGCGGATCTCGAAAAGAAATGCGCGGTGGCAAAAGAGGCCGCTCAAAAATATCTTTCGGAAATCGACAGGATAGATGCGGAAGAGGAGAAGCTAAGCGAAAAGACCTTGGAGATTTCCTCTCGCAGAAGAGCACAAAACGAAGAGCTTGGTAGGCTTAGCGTAAGCTGCGATACAACCGCACAGCGTATAGACGCTCTTAAGCGTATGGAGGAGCATTTTGAGGGTTATAGCAACTCGGTGCGCTTTGTTATGAAGCAATATGAGGCGGGTGCTATAAAAGGAAAGATCTATGGTCCTCTCTCAAAGCTGATAACGGTTGATAAACAGTATATAACCGCTATTGAAACAGCTTTGGGTGCAAATTTGCAGAATATTGTTGTTGATGATGAGGAAACTGCAAAGGCATCTATTGCGGCTCTTAAGAATGCAGGCGCCGGAAGAGCAACCTTTTATCCTATAGCCTCTATGCGAGGATCTGCTCCATCAAACGAGCTGAAGGAAGCCGCTTCTTACAGAGGATATGTTGGCGTTGCAGATAAGCTGCTTAGGTTTGACAATATTTTTTCTGAGATCCTTTCATCGCTTCTTGGCAGAACCGTTGTTTTTGATAATATTGATAATGCAACTGTTATGGCAAGGGCTCTTAAATATAAGGTGAGAGTAGTAACGCTTGATGGTCAGCAGATAAATCCCGGTGGCTCATTTAGCGGTGGAAGTGCAAAGAGAGATAGCGGAATCCTCAGCCGCTCCGGTGATATTGAGAAACTTCAGAATGAGCTTTCGGAGCTGACAAAACAGCTTGAAAAGGCTAAAAAAGCTCTTTCTGATATAGACAAGGAGCTTTCTGAAAAGGAAAACGAGAAGCTTTCTATTGAAGATCGCCGCAAGCTGATTCAAACTATGATGAATGCTGAAAACTCGGGTTATGATCAGCTTATGGCAAAGCTTGATGCAAATAATTCTCTTATCGAAAAGCTGAAGGCAGATTATGAAGCTCTTTCAAGAATGCAAAAGCAATACGAAGAGGATCTTTCCTCTCTTTCTGCAAAGGAAAACGAGCTGACAAAGAGAATTGATGAAATATCCGAATATCGAAGTGATAAAGAGATACTTAAAAATGAGATTCTCGATCGCAAGGCTTCTCTTGGGGAAGAGCTGACAGAGCTTTATATTGCTATCAGTGAAACTCGCAAGGATATTGAGAATGCCGAGGAAATGAGCGGCAACTCTGATGAGAGAATTGCGCTTATCACAAGGGACATAGCGACCTCGAAAGCAAGAATTGAGGAGCTTTTGATAACTCTTAAAACATACGAAAAATCTCAAAGAGAAAATCGTAAAAATGCCGAAGATGGCGAAAAGATCCTTTCGGGGCTTAACACAGGCAGAGAAGAAAAGGAAGCGGGCGGTTTTGAGTTTGAAAGAAGGCTTAATGAGATCCGCGTGAAGATTCGTGACAAAAACAACGAAAGAGATCTGATATACAGAAATCACACAGGCAATGAAAACAAGCTTATTCAGCTGAGAGCCGATCAGGATAAGCTTTCATCTAAGCTTTGGGATGATTATGAGCTTACTCATTCTGCTGCCCTTGAGCTGGGATATCCCAGGATAAGTCGGGAGGAGCGCAGTGAAATATATGCTGTGCAAACCGAATGTCGCAACAAGCTTCGTGCAATTGGCTCAGTTAATGTAATGGCGGTTGAGGAATATGCTGAGGTCAAATCCAGATATGATTATATGATGGGGCAGATAAAAGACCTTGAAACGGCCAAGAGCGAGCTGCTTGACATTATCGGTAAGCTTGAAAAGGAGATGAAAACCTCCTTTATCGATGCATTTAACAAGATCAATGATAATTTCCATAGGACATTCTCGGAGCTCTTTGGAGGAGGAAGTGCCGAAATCCTTTTGACAGATCCGGAGGATGTGCTTAACAGCGGTATCGAGATAAAGGCGGCACCTCCAGGAAAGATCATAAAGAGTCTTATGCAGCTTTCCGGTGGAGAGCAATCCTTTGTTGCAATTGCACTTTTCTTTGCTATTCTTCAGGTTAATCCCACTCCATTCTGCATTCTCGATGAAATTGAGGCTGCTCTTGATGAGGTGAATGTTGCAAGATTTGGTGAATACATCAAGAGATATAGCGGAGATACACAATTTATACTTATTACCCACCGCAGAGGTACCATGGAGGTGGCAGATCGCCTTTACGGCGTTACGATGCCTGAGCACGGTATCTCGAAGGTGCTTTCACTGAATGTTGCGGATATTAAGAAAACAGAAGGAGATGACTGGGATGGGATTTTTGGACAAGCTGAAAAGCGGTCTCGCTAAAACTAAGCAGAACCTTTTTGGGCAGATAGACAGTCTTGTTAAAAGCTTTG
>JAZUQN010000014.1:0-5554 GCA_045605745.1 Eubacteriales bacterium | reverse complement strand
AGCCTATGCTGAGGGCGGTGTATAAAGTATCTGTAACCGGCGGTCAGTTCTCCTTTGAGGAGAGAATGGGCTGCGGCTTCGGTGCTTGCATGGGTTGCTCCTGCAAGACTCTTACAGGTAACAAAAGAATATGCAAGGACGGACCCGTTATGCGAAAGGAGGAGATCATATGGAACGCCTGAAGGTGAATCTTTGCGGCATTGATATGGATAACCCCATTATCCCTGCAAGCGGTACTTTCGGTTACGGATATGAATTTGCCGAGCTTTATGATATAAATATTCTCGGAACATTCTCCTTTAAGGGCACAACTAAAGATCCTCGCTTTGGAAATCCTACACCCAGAATTGCCGAATGTACTGCCGGCATGATAAATGCCGTTGGACTTCAAAATCCGGGTGTGGAGGCTGTTATAAATGAGGAGCTTCCAAAGCTTGCGAAATGCTTTAACAAAAAGGTTATGGCAAATGTCAGCGGATTTGCTGTAGAAGATTATGCATATACCTGCGAAAGGCTGGACAGGTGCGATCAGGTGGGCTGGCTTGAGGTTAATGTAAGCTGTCCAAATGTGCACGGCGGAGGAATGAGCTTCGGCACATCCCCCGAGGCGGCGGCAGAGGTGACAAGGGCAGTTAAAAAGGTGACAACAAAGCCTGTTATAATCAAGCTTTCGCCCAATGTTACCGACATTGTGTCAATTGCAAAGGCCTGTGAGGAGGCAGGAGCCGATGGCATCAGCCTTATCAACACCCTGCTTGGTATGCGCATAGATCTGCGCAAAAGAAAACCCATAATTGCTAACAAAATGGGAGGCTTTTCGGGAAGCGCAATTCTCCCTGTTGCTCTGCGTATGGTATATCAGGTGTCAAATGCAGTTAAGATTCCGGTTGTGGGCATGGGAGGAGTTTCCTCGGCAGAGGATGTTATCGAAATGATGCTTGCAGGTGCTACCGCAGTTGAAATTGGTGCGGCAAACCTAATAGATCCTTATGTTTGCCGTGATATTATTGAAAAATTACCCGAAACAATGGATAAATACGGAATAAAAACCCTAAATGAAATTATTGGAGGTGCCCACTGATGGGAAAGGACGTAATTATTGCCTGCGATTTTGACAGTGCAGAAAAAACATTTGCTTTTCTTGATAAGTTTACCGGAAAAAAGCCCTTTGTGAAGATCGGAATGGAGCTCTATTATGCAGAAGGTCCTTCTATCGTTCGCGAAATTAAAAAGAGAGGTCACAAGATTTTCCTTGACCTCAAGCTTCACGATATTCCCAATACAGTTAAAAAGTCGATGGCTGTGCTTTCTCGTCTTGATGTTGATATGACCAATCTCCACGCTGCAGGAACCGGCAGAATGATGGAGGCGGCTATTGAGGGGCTTACACGCCCGGATGGAACAAGACCCCTCCTTATCGCAGTAACTCAGCTTACATCAACAGACGAGGAGACAATGAAAAAGGATCTTCTTATTGATGCTCCTATTGCCGACGTTGTTATGCACTATGGGGAAAATGCAAGGAACTCCGGGCTTGACGGCGTTGTTTGCTCTCCTCTTGAAGCGGGCAAGGTGCATGAGAGATGCGGCGAGAAGTTCCTCACGGTAACTCCCGGTGTGCGTTTTGCAGACGGCGACGTCGGAGACCAGAAGAGAGTTATGACTCCTGCCGAGGCAAAGAAGATCGGCTCCGATTATATAGTTGTTGGCAGACCTATCACTGCAGCAGAAGATCCGGTTGCAGCATATGAAAGATGCGTTGCAGAATTTGTTGACTAAGTTGTTAAATTGGATTGCTGAAAGAATATTCGAGTAAAAGATAAACAGTTAGGAAAATAATATTAAAGTTTTTTGCTGAGCTTTTTTCAAAAAGCGTTACGGAAAGGAAATAATATGGAAAGCTATAAGAGAGAATTTATACAGTTTCTTGAAGGCGCAGGTGTGCTGAAATTTGGAGACTTCACCGCTAAGAGCGGCAGAAAGATACCATATTTTATAAATGCAGGCATGATAAAGACCGGCGAGGATATTGCTAAGCTGGGTGAATTTTATGCAAGAGCTTATAAGGAGAAGCTGGGCGAGAAAAAGGCTGTTCTCTATGGCCCTGCTTATAAGGGAATATCCCTTGCAGTTTCTGCCGCAGTTGCGCTTTCAAAGAATGGGCTTAATGTACCTTTCTTCTTTAACCGCAAGGAGGTTAAGGACCACGGTGAGGGTGGAGTTTTCGTTGGATATGTTCCACAGGCCGGTGAGGAGATCGTAATTATCGAGGATGTTATCACAGCAGGAACAGCGATACGCGAAAGCATGGAGATACTTTCTCATCTTGAAGGCACAAAGGTTGCTGCAACCTTTATTATGGTTGACCGCAAGGAAAAGGGTCAAAGTGAAAAGGGCGCAATGCAGGAGATTGTGGAGCAGTTTGGCTTCCCCGTATATTCGATAGTCGATGTTTATGACATAATCGAATATCTTTCTGAGGATGAAAAGAACAAGGAAAATGTTGATAGAATCAAGAACTACCTTGCAGTGAACGGAGCGAATGCATAAGATGAGAAGTCTTATTGACATACACGATTTCACCACGGCTGAGATAGATGAACTGATATCCGTGGCAAATGATATAATTGAAAACCCCGGGGAATATACCGAAAAATGCCGTGGGAAAAAGCTTGCCACTCTTTTCTATGAGCCATCAACCAGAACCCGTCTCAGCTTTGAGGCGGCAATGATGGAGCTTGGTGGAAACGTTATAGGCTTTTCCGAAGCATCAAGCTCATCTGCATCAAAGGGAGAGAGTGTTGCGGATACATCAAAGGTTATGAGTGCTTATGCCGATATCATTGCAATGCGCCATCCACAGGAGGGCGCACCATATGTGGCATCGAGAAATGCAACTGTTCCGGTTATAAATGCAGGTGATGGTGGGCATAACCACCCAACTCAAACACTCACGGATTTGCTGACTATTTCAAGAGAAAAGGGAAGGCTTCACGATTTGACGGTTGGCTTTTGCGGTGACCTTAAGTATGGCAGAACCGTCCATTCGCTGATTGCAGCCCTTGCAAGATATGAGAATATCAAAATAGTTCTTATATCTCCCACAGAGCTGACAGTTCCGAGCTATGTGAGATATGAGGTGCTTGGCAAAAACAAAATGGAATATGTTGAAACGACCGATCTTGAGGGCGCAATGCCGCAGCTTGATGTTCTCTATATGACCAGAATTCAACGGGAGAGATTTGAAGAGGAAGCAGATTATGAGCGTCTGAAGGATTGCTATATCCTAACAGAAGAAAAGCTTAAAAATGCAAAGAAGGATCTTGCAATTCTTCATCCGCTTCCCAGAGTTAATGAGATCAGTGTTAAGGTTGACAGTGATAGCCGAGCGTGTTATTTTAAGCAGGTCCACAATGGCAAATATATAAGAATGGCGCTGATTTTGCGCCTTCTAAGCGAAGCTGATGGCGTTATTTCTCCTGAGAATAGAGAAGATATGATGATAAATGAGCTTGTTTGCGGAAACAAACGCTGCATAACACAAACCGAGCAGGAGCTGGATCAGCTTTTCAAGGTTACAGATCCTGATGCAGGAATATGCCGCTGTGTTTATTGCGAAGCCAAAATGTTTATAAAAAATTAAATTGTTTTTTATATGCTTAATTTTCGGGGTAGAAAGATGAAAAATCTTTTCGTCATCACAACTCTCCCACAAACTCCTGTCTCAATGCTAATCAAAGGATAAAAATAAAAAGGCTGAGCCTGGCTCAGCCTTTTTACTTGTCAGTAGAGATTTTCACCCTTGCAGCCGCAGTTTTTTTCTCTTTGGTTTGTTGTGCGTCCCTGGCAGCAGGAGAAACCCGAAAATTCCTCGGTTGGGAAATCCATTGTGCGGAAAAGGCAGCAGGGGCTTTTTTCTTCTCCGCAGTTGCATTCTTTATCGGGAACAGAATATTCTGTTGCGCTCACAAGATACTGTCCCTGACGAATAAGGCGTACCACGGAAAAGATGCCAAGGCTGATTATGAGAACTCTATTTCCGCCGGAGCGTGAAAGCGGAGCACCGATATTGCGGCAAGCGCGTTCGGGAATCTCATCCGCACAGCAGCAACAACAGCAGCAGTTGCAATCGTTTTCTTCAACGATGCGGGCATCAAGTACAACAGGACTTGCAACATCAACGGTTGCTTTTGGAGCTGTTGAATCTGCAACGCTTGTGCCTGTATCGCAAGAATCTTCGCAAACGCCACTATGGAATGTGCTTACGCAGCTTTCTCCTCCGAATAGGATAACCTTTTTGTCAAAGGCTGTAACTCCGTCAAACTCTTGACTTCTTCCGCCTACGCAGGCTTCAAAACGAATATTTACAAAGAAGCGAATATTAACCGAATAAAAACCACGATTAAACTGAATGGGATCAACCGTTATTGTAGTCCAAGCTATATTTGCACATTTTACGCGCACATTGCCCGTATGTTCTATAACCTCCTGACCAAAATCTGTGAGATATACTCGCACATCCTCGAAACAATCGCGATCGCGGCAGGAATCAAGTACGCGTCCGGCCTCAATACAAACGAGGTCTCTGGAATTTGAGCAAAGTTTATTTTCTGCCATAGTTATTCTCCTTTTGACTGAATTAGAACAGACAAAACGCCGTTCTTCCTTAATATTCTATGCACTTTTATTTTTTTTGACAATTTCAGATTCGCTTTTCATAAAAAAATTTGGATTGCATAGTATGGTATGAGAAAAAATTTTATCAAAAGTTATTTGGGGGTAGCAATGAAAAAAATTTTTTGTGTAATTTTAATGGTATGTGTTTTGTTTTCCTGTGCGTGCGGTAGAGCAACTAAAGAAAATTGCCTTTGGTATCAGGAGAGAAGCTTTGAGGCTATTTTAGATATTCAAAATGCTGACGCACAGTTTTCGGCAGTTATAAAATCGGTTAAGAGCGAGGACAAAGATAGTATGGGAAAGGATATCGAGGTGATATTTACCGGACCTGAATCTCTAAGCGGTATTGTTTTGACAGAAAATGATCAGGTTTTAACTGTTAAGCTTGGGGAAATGAGTATCTCAGAGCCTTCAGGTGGACTAAGAAAACTAATAGAGTTTTCGGAGCTGTTTTGTCTTGATGGAGCACCGAGTTCCTTCCAGGTTGAAGGAGAGCTGACGAGAGCTGTTATCACCGGAAGCGATGGTGATAATGCTGTGATACTTATCGATAAAAGCGGTGTTCCAAAAGAGATCAGCCGGGGAGAGATAAGAATTAGAATTGCTGATTTTAAGTGCTTGGATTGACATATAGGCAGGAGTTTATCGGGGAGTTTAATTTCACAAACAAGAGCACACTGCGAAGTTTTTATGGTCAATCGTTTACCACAAACGAAAGCAGTGTGCGGTGCGATATGCTGTACCCTTATTGCGCCGGTCGTCCATGGCGCAATAAGGTAAATAGAATGGCTGACAGCGACATAAGAAAATGCAGAATTGCATTTTCGTGGGAGCGTCGGTTTGACTAAGGAAGGGAGTCCTTAGAGGGAAACGCAGT
>JAZUQN010000013.1:0-22440 GCA_045605745.1 Eubacteriales bacterium | reverse complement strand
GAAAACTCGCAGTGTGCTATTTTTTGTGAAAAGGCATCTCCCCGATAAATCAAAATTTAAACGAGACAGAAATTTTTATTATAAATAAACAGTTTTACCGCTTTTTGCGGATTTGTATATGGCGTTAACGATCTCAACGCTTTTAATTGCGTCAGAGGGCAGTATCTGTGGCTCACGGTCGTCTCTGACCGCCAGTATCATATCCTCAACAACGTGTCTGTGACCATAAAGAACGCCCTCCTCAAAGGATGCGGCACGAAGATTTCCCTTGCCGTATCTCTCCAGCATAAGCTCTTCTTCTTCATCCTCATCATCGCTGTCTCTCAGCTTCCAGGTTTTTATCATATCTGCATCGGCTTCGATAGATCCTCCCGTGCCGTAAAGCATTATTTCGGTTGAGATGCCGGGATAAGCGGTTGTGGTGCTGACAAAGGTTGCCGTTGCACCACTTTTAAACTTTATTATAGAAGCGGTCATATCTTCTGTATCAATGTTGTGGTTATAAATAGCCATAGTGGAGGTGACGCTCTCCACCTCGCCCATAAGCCACTGCATAATGTCAACGGTGTGAACGGCTTGATTCATAAGTGATCCGCCGCCGTCATATTCCCAGGTACCTCTCCAGCCGCCCCTATCATAGTATGATTGCTCGCGGAACCATTTAACAGCAAAGGTGCCAAGATTGATCTTGCCAAGCCTTCCGGCATCAACAGCTTCTTTTATGGGATACATATTGAGATTAAAGCGGTTTTGATGAACAACCCCGGCTTTCATCCCGGTTCGGCGGCTTGCCTCACCGATAAGAGCGGCACGCTCGGGAGTGATGTCAAGAGGCTTTTCAATCAAAACGTGCTTGCCATGCTCCATAGCCATGATGGAAAAATCTGCGTGCATATAGCTTGGAAGGCATATGCTGATGATATCAACAGCATTGTCAGCGAGAAGCTCATTAAAATCTTTATAAAGACGGGCTGAGGGATAAATTTTGTGAAATTTTTTAAGTCTTGCCTCATCAATATCGCAAGCGGCAACGAGTTCTGCATTCTCAGAAGCGGCAGCCGCCTCTGCGTGAGCCATTCCTATTCCAAGACCCAATACAGCATAACCTAATTTTTTCATTTTAGATCCTTTTAATTAGAATTTATAGCATTTATATTTTAGCACCTAAGGCCCCCTTCGTAAATTGCAAAAAGCAAACGCTTTATTGCAAATCGGCTCATTTAAGGGCAATTTTTACGATTTTATCGCAAAGCTCCTGATAACCGATTCCAATTGCCGCCGCCTCTTGAGGCAGGAGACTTGTTGGCGTCATTCCCGGCAGAGTGTTGGCCTCAAGGCAAACCGCCTCATCATCCTCTGTTAAAATATAATCTATTCTCGCAAGTCCGCGAAGCTTAAGGGCATCGAAAGCACGGCGAGTATAATCTGCCATTTTTTCAAATTGCTCATTTGTTATGGGCGCAGGGCAAAGCTCAAGAGTCATACCGCTTTGATATTTATTTTTATAGTCATAATATCCGTTTTTAGGTATAATTTCAACCGGTGGGAGAACCTCTCCATCAAGGATTCCGACCGTCATTTCTCTGCCAACTATCTTTTTTTCTATAAGAACCTTATCTTCATATTTCATTGCGAAGCTGAGTGCCTGCTCCAGCTCCTTTTCATTTTCTATAATAGAAACACCAACGCTTGAGCCGCAGCTGCAAGGCTTGATAACACAGGGGAGACCAACCTCCCTAACCTTTAGCCTGATATCATCCTTTTTCAGATCGCACAGGACACCGGGAGGAGTTGGTATTCCCTCAAGGGAAAGCAGCTTTTTTGTCAGGTCCTTATCCATTGCAAGCAGACTTCCGATATATCCCGAGCCGGTGTAGCGAATGCCATAATTATCAAGAGTTGCTTGAAGCTGACCATTTTCGCCCATAGCACCGTGAAGACCGATATAGACAACATCTGCGAGAGCGCAAACCTCAAGAACTCCCGGGCCTATAAGAGCCTTGCGTCCACCGTTTCTGGCAATAACAGCATCAAGGTCAGGTATGCTTTCGTCAACCTTATATGTATGATCATCCTTACTGCTGAAAAGCTCCAAAGAAGGAACAGTGTTTTTCTCAAGACCCTCATAAACATCCAAAAGGCAGACCTTGTGACCGCTTTTCACAAGGGCGTTTGAGATTAGTGCGGCGGAAGTCAGAGAAACATCACGCTCAGGGCTGATGCCGCCTGCAAGAACAACTATATTCATTGTGTAACCTCCAAAGGTTTTTTTATATTATATGTTAATAAGGGCAACACGGTCATTGCCGCCAAAATCTTTTATAATTTCAGCAGAAAAGCCGCAGTTTGCCGCAAGAGTTTTTATGTCATCTGCCTGATCATATCCGATCTCAAGGGCGATAAATCCTCCTTTTTTTACAAGTGAGGAATGTTTTTCTATGATAATTCTATAAAAATCCAGACCGTCAACACCACCGTCAAGCGCTGCTCTCGGTTCGTGCGAAACCTCAATTGAAAGACAGTCTATTTCATTGGTTTTTATATATGGTGGATTTGAAATGATAGCATCTAAAAATTTTTCATCAGCATTTCCGTATATAGAAATTGGTTTTAGGACATCTGCAAGTATCGGATAAAATCTATCCGATACGCCATTGAGTTCAGCATTCTTCTTTGCTAAATCTAAGGTTTCGCAAAAAATATCAAAAGCAAATGCGCTTGTATCCGGACGATTTGCAAGAACAGACACGGCAACGCATCCGCTTCCCGTGCAAAGATCTGCAAAGAGAGAGTCTCTTGGCAATTTATTAACAGTCAGATCAACAAGAATCTCCGTGTCGGACCTTGGCACAAGGCAGTGTTCATTAACGATATATTTCTCTCTGTAAAAATACCATTCGCCAAGGATATATTGCAGGGGATAGTGACTGCAGCGTTTTTCTACAGCAGAAAGAAGTTCGGGCTCTGCAAAATCTTCGCTTCTGCAAAAAGGAAGTGTGGCAGGAGAGATATTGCAAAATTTTTCCAAAAGAAGAGAAGCTTCTCTTTCGCAGTTTGAAATGCCGGCACTTTTCAGCCTTTGACAGATCTGTTCAAAGCTCAAAATATCCCTCCTAAAAAAGAATTCATCATATTATACACCAAAAATGAAAAAAAGAAAAGACCTAAAGCGAAAATAAAGGATTTAAAAGGAAATATTTATTATTAAAAAAATATAATCTCTATTGCATTTTTAGAAAAAAAGTGGTATACTATCATTGAACAATTAAAACCGGGAGGTAAAATGATATGTTTTTTATTGAAAAGAAGCCCGAAAAGCCCAATATTGGTAAAATAGTAGCAATTTCTGTTGGAGTTACATTTGCAGTTGCAGCAGCAGTTTACGGCGTATATGTTTTCTGCCGCAAGTATTGCAAGCTTTGCAAGTGTGATGAGGATTTTTTGGATGACGATTTCGATTGCGATTTCTGCGATTGTGATGATTGCTCCGATTGCGAAGGCGCACTTGAAGCTTCAGACGAGGAAACACTTGAGTTTTAATCATGAAAGGCTGAGTTGAGAGACTCGGCCTTTTTGTTTTTATGTGGCATCCACCACAAATAAAAAAACAAAGTGTGAGAGCATAAAAAGAGACCGAATTTTTAATCGGTCTCTTTTATTAAGAAATATCATTATCTTTCTGTAAAAACGCTCTGAGCTTGGGACTCTTAGGAGAGACAAAAAGCTCCTCCGGATCTCCAACCTCTTCTATAACACCGTCTGCCATGAAAATTATTTTATCTGCAACATTGCGAGCAAATTCCATTTCATGGGTAACTATTATCATAGTTCTGTCTGCGCTTTTAAGAGATTTTATGGCTCTGAGCACCTCTCCGGTAAGCTCGGGGTCCAGAGCGCTTGTGGGCTCATCAAAGCAAAGAATTTCAGGGTCAAGAGCAAGGGCTCTTGCAATTGCAACCCTCTGGCATTGTCCGCCCGAGAGCTGGCAGGGATAAGAATTCTTTTTATCCGAAAGACCAACCTGCAAAAGAAGTAGGTCAGCCTTTGCCTCTATTTCTGCAAGGGCAGCCGCATGATCCTTTCCGGACATCTTCTCCTTTTTTGCGCTCCTTTTAAGGGCAAGAGTTGCGGCAAGAGTTATGTTTTTATGAACAGTATACTGTGGAAAAAGATTAAAGGACTGAAAAACCAATCCGAATTTGAGCTGATCCTCTCTTTTTTGCTTTTTGCTTTTCTTTGATTTGTCCTCTCCGTCATAAACTACCTTATCGCCAACTGAAATTTTGCCGCTATCAGGTGTTTCGAGAAAATTAAGGCAGCGAAGAAGCGTGGTTTTTCCGCTTCCCGAAGAGCCGATGATAACAAGCACATCGCCGCGGTCAAGTGTGAAGTCAATTCCCTTGAGAACCTCGGTTTTTCCAAAGCTCTTTTTTATATTTTGTACGTTTAAAAGCTCCATTTTGCCTCCTTAACTTCTGAAATAATCAAGCTTCTTTTCAAGATAGCCAAACAAAAGGGTAAGCACGCCGTTAAAGGCAAGATAGTAAACGCCTGTAAAGAAGAGGGGCCAGATAAGACCTTGGCTTGAATATCTTTCTGCAACCTTTATTATTTCTATAACAGAAACAACTCTCACAAGCGAGGTGTCCTTTACAAGGGTGATGACCTCGTTGCTTATGGGAGCAAGAATACGCTTTATCATCTGCAAAAGCACTACATGGAAAAAGGTTTGAACCTTTGTCAATCCAAGCACCTGCCCTGCTTCATACTGCCCTTGGGAAATAGATTCTATTCCGCCACGGAATATCTCGGAAAAATAGCAGGCGTAGTTTATAACAAAGGTTATAAGGGCCGCAATAAAGCGCCAATTGAGCACGAAAAATGGGGTTACGAGATTTGGAATCACCACTCCAAAAATAAGACCTGGGGAGAAAAATACTATAAATATCTGAAGCATAAGGGGAGTTCCTCTCACTATCCACACAATAACCTTTGTCAGATATTTGAGAGGCCTAAAGCGACACATTGAGCCAAAGCTTATGATAAGACCCAGTGGGAGTGCAAACAGCAGGGTCAAAACAAACAGCATAAGGGTCATGCAAAAGCCATCCCAAAGAGATGAGGATATGGACGCAAACTCCTGTGCCGATGAGGGCAGAAAAGCATCTGCAAATCTTTTGAAAATCGGTTCAAGGCTTGAAGCGTACCACTCGCCAAGGGAAAGAAGGCAGGTTTGATGCATAAAACAAATATCCTTTACAAAAAAATTTCCCAATCGCCCGAAAGGCATGGGTCATATGCCAAGGCACACAACCCATGTCTTAAGAGGATTGGATTTATTATGAGAACTCTTAAACTAAATTAATTATTTGCCAAGTGCAACAAGAGCGTCTGTAAGAGCGTATTTTTCAGCGATAGCGCCGATCGTGCCGTCCTTTTCGAGCTCTGCAAGAACCTCGTTGACCTTTGCCGTCATATCACTTCCGCGTCGGAAAGCAATGCCGTAAAATTCATCCTCGGAAAGATCCATATCAATGATCTGAAGGTCTGCATATGCGCTTCCCTCTTTGTTTATAAGATAATAAGCCATTACATAGTCGATGATAGCGGCATCGGCTGTGAGAGCTTTAACCTCTGTGAGGGCATCAAGCTGTATTCCCTTCTCAACATAAACTGCGTCTGCAACCTTATCGAGAACAACAGATTCGCCGGCAGAGCCTGCCTCTGCAGCAATTGTTTTGCCTGCAAGAGCGTCAACATCTGTATAGCTTGCCGCATCGTCTGCACGAACAACAAGAACCTGCTTATTAAGCATATAGGGATTTGAAATGCTCATTTCTGCCTGACGAGTCGGTGTGATCGTAAGACCATTCCAGATGCAGTCGATATTCTTTGAAGCAAGCTCGGTTTCCTTTGCCTCCCAAGAGATCTCCTGGAATTTTACCTTAACGCCAAGCTTTTCTGCAACGGCGGTAGCAACCTCGGCATCAAAGCCTATCCAAGCCTTGTTCTCGTCCTGGAAATCAAGGGGCTCAAGATAAGTGATACCAACAACTATTTCACCCTTATCCTGGACATAGGCAAGGTCGCTGTCATTATTTTCGGAATCTGCCTTTTCGCCGCAGGCAACAAAGCTAAAGAGACACATAACAAGTGCCAAAGAAAGAGCTATCAGTTTTTTCATAATGTAAAATCTCCTTAAAGTTACTCGGCTAAATCACTTTAGCACATTAAAGTGATAATATGATACCATGTTTTGCCGAATTTGTCAAGGGATTTAACAAAATTAGTAGTACAAAAAATATAATTTTATGACGCATTTTATATAAAAAGTGCACAAAAGGGGGGTAAAAATACTATTTCAAGAAAAAACAGCCTTTTAAATTGACTTTTGCTTATAGTGCATATCGGCTTTGTATATCCTGACAAAAAATTCTCTTATTTCAACAAAAGCGGGAAAACACATTGACATATTCTTCTTAAGATGTTAAAATCAAAACATAAGCTAGTATAATATACTTGTATTTTTTGGAGGAAAATATGAAAAAAATTTTGATATTCACCTTTATTATTTTAAGCCTTGTTTTTGCTTTTGCAAGCTGTGGCGAGGATAAAGCCGAAAAAGAAAATCCCGGCACAGTTGTTATATCGGAAATTGAAAATATTGATGAGTGGAAGATAGTCCGTGCCGAAAATGCAAGCGATGTGCTTAAAAAGGAAATAAGCAAATTTCATATGGGCATAAAGAAGGAGACAGGCAAGCTCCTCAGCCTCAGCACCGACTGGAATGGTGCTGCTAAAAAAGAGATAATAATCGGTAATACCGAAAGAAAAGCCTCTGCCACACAGGCACCTTTGCTTAGAACGGATTTTGACTATATTATAAAATCCGAGGGCAACAGCATTGTGATCATGGGTATTTCAGATGAAGGAACCATTTCTGCTCTCAATTATTTTCTTGATAATCTTGTGAAGGACGGAAAGGTTTATTATCCCAAGGGAGATGGCATTAAATTTTTAAAGAAAACCAAAAATGAAACTATTAGCATTGGCGGCGTTGATATCTCAGAGTTTAAATTAAACTATATTGAAGCGCCCTCAGGAAAGGGAGCTCAAACAACACTTGATGAGGTTACTGCCATTCGGGATCGTATTGCCGATGAACAGGTCGGTCAACAACTTGAAATTACGAACGAAAACCACGAATACGATCACATGATATATTTTGACCGTTCGGGTCTTGACTATGAAAAGGGCGGTATAAAGGTTGAAAATGGCGATCTTTATATCTACGGCTCTTATCATTCCATCGGATATGTTACCGATTATCTGTTTGAAACCGTTATGGGAGAAGCAAAAAATGTTGAGATAGCTGCAGATTTTTCTGTTGAGCTTTCAACAGACGACTTGCCGACAATCTATTCAAAGGATAATTTGATGGATGTTCTCGAATATGTATATAGCACCAGAGATCTGCTTATTGTTGGAGATGAGCTTGACAACGGCAGAGCTGTGCCATCAGTGCTCATGACAAAATATATGGAAGCAACGGGCACTCATCCTGCCATTATGGGTCTTGACCTTGGCCGCTGCGGCTATAAGATGCCAACTCTTCGCGATGATCAGTGGATGATAATAAGCCAGATGATCTGCGAGAGCATTGATTATGCGGGAAAGGGTGGAATTATAACCATAGGCAACCATATGACAAATCCGAATCCCCATAATATTCCCGAGGGGGAAAGCGAAGATAGGGGCGATTTTGGCACAGAAAAGGATTGGGTGGCGCTTATAACCGAGGGAACACCTCAGAACGAGCGCTTTAAAAGCGAGCTTGAGCTTAATGCCATAGTTTTCAAGGCCTTTGAGGATGCAGGTGTGCCGATAATTTGGCGTCCATTCCATGAGTGTAACGGCGGTTGGTTCTGGTGGACTCCCGAGCTTAGCGGCGAAAAGTTTGATGCAAAATATTTTGTTGATATGTGGAAATATGTTTATGATTTCTTCACTGTTGAAAAGGGACTTACCAATCTTCTTTGGGAATACAGCCCCAGCACAAGCACCCACATAGACCTTATGGAGCTTTATCCCGGAGATGAATACTGCGATATGGTTGGCATTGACTGGTATACCGCAGGAAAGTTTGAGATAGGCGAAAATGATGGTTATAAAAGGCTTATGGAGACCGGAAAGGTTACAAACCTTGCAGAGTTTGGTATAGGCGATTCGCTTATGGCAGAGACGAAGGAAGAACAGGAAAGGCTTTATGATGCCGAGAAATTTATTGGAAATGCTTATTCTATGTATTACGAAGATATGAATATCGGATATCTTATGACATATGCAGGACAAACCGGGCTTTTGTGGCTTCCCGGCGGAGACAAGGTAATGCAGGATGAAAGAGTCCTTGAGCTAAAGGAAATGCCCGCACTCTTTGAAAAGGTAACAGACTTTAAGGCAGGCTGAGTACAAATAATTACATAAAACAGGGTTCCACAGGAGAAAAAGGTTATGGAAAAGACAATTAAGCTTAGCGGTATCCCCCTTTCCGAATGCAAGGTGATTGCAAGCGGAGCAAATAAGGAATGGGGACTAAAATTTTGCCGCACTGTTGCAAGAATGACGGGTGAATATGTTGAGCTTGCAGATAAAGAGGCTGTTTTTGGAGGAAATATATTCTTCGATGCAAGCGGAATGATGTATTCAAAGGGCAGTGTTAAGGTTGAGAGGGGAAATCTGTTTTTCTGCGGCTCATATCACTCCATGCCGATAATAATTGAAAAATATCTGAGTGAGGTGCTTTCCTCCGATTGCGAGGAGATAGATATAGCTCTGTCCGAGGAATATGATCTTGCAGATACACCTCCCCTTTATACAAAAGAGGAGCTTATGAGGGTGCTGGAATATGTCTATGACACACCCGACCTGCTTATTGTCGGTGATGAGGTCAATAACAATCGCCGTATGCCATCAACAATGCTTGAGCCGTTTGCTGCTGCTGCGGGCGGAAAATATCCGTCTATAATCGGAATGGATCTTGGAAGATGCGGACTGCGACTCCCAACCTTGCAGGAAAGTGAAAAGCATTTGCTCAGCCGCTGTGTTTGCGAAATAGTTGACTATGTTGCAAAGGGCGGAATTATCACCTTCGGTTCTCATTTTACAAACCCAAAAAACGATTATATAAGAAGCGAGGCAATTGGAAAGCAGGATAGGGGTTATCTTGGCGGAGAGGATGCTTGGCGAGAGCTTGTAACAGAGGGAAGCAAGCTTAACAAGCTTTTTAAGGGCGAGCTTATCCTTGATGCAGATTTTCTCAAGGCTCTTTGTGACAACGGTGTTCCCGTTATCTGGAGACCTTTGCATGAAATGAACGGCGGTTGGTTTTGGTTTAGTCCTATTCAGGGTGAAGAATTTGGCGTTGTTAAAAATGCAATTCCCGATCTTTGGAAATACATTTATAATTATTTTGCTGAGAGAGGACTTGACAATCTTATTTGGGAATACAGCCCCAACAATTCAAATGGCTTAAACGAGGGCAACGATGTGCTTTACAGCTATCCCGGAGACGATTATGTTGATATTGTTGGGCTTGATTGGTATACCGGTGGAAATTATGAGATAGATGGCGAGGGAAGATCCTATGAAAAGCTGATGTCTCTTGGCAAGGTGACCAGCCTATGCGAATTTGGTCAGGGTTCTGCTATGCGCGCAGACACTGCCGAGGCTCAGGAAAGGCTATTCAACTGTCATGATTTTGAGGCTATACTTGACAGAATGTATGGAGACGGATATAAGGTGGCTTATGTTATGAGCTATGCCGGAAAGACCTGCTTCTATTGGTGGCCGCATATAGATGAGCTGATGGCAAGTGAACGCATACTTTCACTTGAGGATATGCCGGCGCTGTTTAAAAAAATCAGAGAAGAAAAATAATCAATTATTTTGTCAAAAAAATGAGCCGGGAATTTTACTCGGCTCTTTTTTGCGGAAAAAATAATGGTATTAAGTGTGATAGAAGAACAGGAGTTTATGGGGGAGTTTAATTTTACAAACAAGAGCACACTGCGAAACTTTTATGTACAATCGCTTTTCACAAACGAAAGCAGTGTGCTCTCCTATGCTTCCCCGATAAAAGAAAATTTACTTGGCTGAAAAAAAAGGCTGATTCATATGAATCAGCCTGTTTTTTGTAATTTAAAGCGAGATAATGGTGATTTTAACATTGTTTTGCGCCTTGAAATGATTATTTTTGCGCTTTGCTGAGAAAGGGATTTATCTTTATGGAAAATTTAAAGACGAACAGCGAGGAGATCGCTCCTATAAGAGTTAGGCCCATCCAAATAAGTATCAAATATCCCCAACCAATAATGGAAACAGCGTTTGCAAAAATCGTACTTGAGAGAGCAGCGGCAATATAGCTTAGAAAATCAAGAAAACCTGTTGCTCCGGACACCATTCCGGTGTCTCTTAGGCTTGGACAATAGATGCTCCAAAGTATTGATGCGGCTGCATTTGAAGAAAGCACTGCCAAAACAATGCATATGAGATTTACCGCCGGGTTATGTATGAAATATGCCAAGAGGAAAAAGAGCGTTGCAGAGCTAAACATAAGCAGCAGACAAAGATCCATATTTCTTCCCAGCTTTTCGTAAACAAAAACGGCAATAAATGCTGTTGTTGAAATTGCAAGTGTGGCAATTGTAAAAAGAAGTGCGGATGTATCGGGGCTGAAGCCCAGATGCTGAGAAATATAGGTGGGAAGCCAAAAGACAACCGCTGTGCGAATTATTCCCGTGAGAATAGAAACAATTGCAAATTTGATTATTCTGTGCTCAATAAGGGTCTTTATGGCAGAGTGTTTTGTAGCTCGCTGATATTTATGATGTGTTATATGGCCGTGATTTTCATAATATACCGTGCTTTTTCCACTCTTTGGCCGATCAAACTGATGATATTTAATGATTCCACTCTTTTCAAAATAAAGAAAGAAGCAAAATACTATAATTCCCATAAAAATAAGAATTCCGCTGCCGAGAGTGAAAACACTCTGCCATGTTAAAAAGGCGGCGGCAATGCCTGCAAGGGGAGAGCCGAAAAAGGATGCAAAATTATAACCGAGGCTGCATCTTGGGGCATAAAGCGGATCAACATTTTCTGCAACAACCTTTGTCATAGGGCCGTAGATCATTGCAAGGCAGAAGCCCAACATACCGTAAACAAAAAGTGACAGGCCTGCAATATCTGCAACATTTGAAAAAAACAAATTCATAATTCCTGCAAGGATAAGGCCAAAGCTCAGCATATACCGAGCTTTTATCTTGTCACCAATGATGCCGTTTATCAGCTGGCCGACAGCATAAAAAACAAAATAAGCCGAGGATATCTGGCCGATATAAGGCTCTGTAAAGCCGCCCGAGGCAACCATTTGGGGTGTTACGGTGCTGAGTATATTTTTAACAAAATAAACTGCCAAATATGAAATGGCGCAAAGCGTTCCTATGAAAACTGCATTTTTTGCTTTTTCGTTTAGCTTCATTTTTATAACCTCTATCCACATTTTGTTTATGCTTTTCAAAATCCAATTGAGTATATCACGGTGGCCAAAATTTGTCAATAGAGAAAGAGATTTTTCCTGTGTGTTCTGCAGAAAAACTCAAAAAAAGAGAGACTATCGAAAGATTCGACAGTCTCTTTTTTTTAAAAATCAACCAAGCTTTTTGGCAATGAGAAGATCGTAATTCTCGCTTGCGCCATAGATCATGGGATCTGCCATAAATTCATCGCTGTCTCCCATGTTATATATAGACCATTTGCCGGTCCAGTTCAGCATATAAACGATTGATTTATCAAGCTCATATGCTATATTTTTAATTATTTCCAGCTGTTGCATAGCCTTATAGGGATGATTAAGACTATCATCAACAGGAAGAAGATCGCCGGAGGGGCCAAACTCTGTTATAGCAACGGGATAGCCGGTTGCTTCGAGATTTGAAAGAGATTTTCCTGCTCCGTCTATCTCCGTATAATCACCGGTGCTTGTATACCAGTCGCAGCCAACCATCTCAACATATTCATCGCCCGGCCATGCATACATAACATTCTGTGTGCCGGAGGTTGTGCTTGTGTTGTTTGTATAGTTTGGACCGTAGACCCAAACAAGGTTGTCAAGATCGCAGATGTTTTCAAAATAATTATAATAATAATGCCAAAGTCGAATGACATATTGACTGTCAAGCACTTTTGTTACGCCATTCTCGGTCTGGTTTACGCACCACCAGAAGCTGCTTATGTTCATCTCGTGAAGAGGACGGAAAAGAACGGGAATGTTGCGGTCCTCAAGATGCTGCAGGGTGTCTCTGACATCCTCAAGATAGGTGTGAAGCGAAAGATTTAGGGCAGAATTTGGGGTGAGAAGCTCTTCCCAGCTATCCTCAAAGCCAAGCTCTCCACGATATCCCTGGGTTTCATCCTTGGGGTTTGTCAGATGTATGCTGAGGGTTATTATGCCTCCGCGTCTTACATATTCAAGCACATCGTCAAAGAATACGGTCTTTTCCTCATCAGTCATATCGGCAGTGTTGATGTTGACTTGGTCAAGGCCTATAACGCCGGGATAATCACCGGTTTCATCCTTGAACATTGCAAGATAATTTGCAAGAGAATCAACGCTGTTTGTGCTGACCTGCTGACCGTAAATAACATGATCGATATCCTCATACATAGCGTTCATATATTCCATCAGTTCAGTCTCGTTATAAATGGCGGTTCTGTCATATTCTGCGTTTGCAGCAATGCCTATGAAATCTTTTTCCTCAGAGCTTAGAACATCATCGCCTTTAGCGAGCGTTTTCTCGGCCTTATCCTTAAGGGTTGCGGCTGAAACAGCAGAATAGAGCTCGATTTCATCACCTGTCTGCTTGTTTTCGAGAACAACATAGCTCCTGAAATAAAGGGCATCTGTTGCATTTTTTGCCGTAAGAATGCCGTTTTCTTCATAGCCGATGGCAGTGTGTGCAAATTCTGCATGATCTCCCTCGGGATATGAAGAAAGCTTGCCAACTATGATATTGTTTTTAACAACAGGGCTAACAAAAATGTAGTTGTCATCAATCGTCATCTCTGTTGTGCCGCGAATATCTCGTTCGGCAGAGGAGATGGAGCCCATTTCCTTTATATTATAAAGTGAATTGCCGCCTGAAACATTTATATTGAAGCTATAGATAGAGCGCAGACCGTTATATTCCTCGCTTCTGACCATAAAGCCAATGTGCTCAACAAGGGTCACGGCATATACGTCCATATTTTCATAAATATGGGTGGAATAATCAAAGGGAGTTGTGAGGCTTTCGTCGGTATAAAGCATACAAATCTTTTCATCGATAAGCTGAGGCTCGAAAAGAGCTCCGTCAACAACCTCGAAACCGGCGATAAGGCTATTATCCATATAAACGGATATCAGATTTGGCGGAATGAAGGTGATATTATTTTCCTCGGCATATTTTTGAGCAAAGGAATCACTCAGACCTGCTATGCTTTCGAGTTTGCAGCCCTTAAATGAATCGCTCTTTATTTTTGCATCGCTGTATAGTGTCAGATGCTTAAGAGATGTACAGCCCTCAAAGGACTCGGAGCCTATCGATTCAAGGTTAAAGGGAAGCTCAACCGAAGTGAGGTTTTGGCAGTTTTTGAAAAACTCTGTGCCAAGGGAGATTGAGGTTGGATATTCGGCAAATTTAATTGATTTAATGCCGTAGCAGCCGTCAAAGGTATATGACGAAAACTTTTTGATATTTGTAAAATCAATATGACCCTCTATTGGAGTGTCTCCGCGCATATAAAGAGAGCCAAAGCCGTTTGAGCTTTCAAAGCAGGCACCAACTATTTCCGTCAGAGAGAATGGGATCTCAACCTGTGCCAGATTTGGCATAAAGCCGCAGGCAAGTCCTGCCATAGATTTGATATTATCAGAGATAACAACCTTTGTTATAAGAGATCTGTTTGGATACCAATATGCAAGAAATGAGGTGTAATAGCCAACGCTGTCTCCGGATACTGAAACGGCACTCATTGTGAGGCCTGTGCCAAAGGTATACATTGTGCAATATCCGTCATCGCCCTTAACAAGCTTATAGAAAACATCCGCTGCACATTTACCAATGTCAATAACATTGGGGTCGGGGCTATAAAAATCTGATAGGGCAGAGGGTGTTTCGCTTTTAAGTGTGATGGCGTTTGAATTTGCAAAAGTAACAACATTTCCGCTCTGATTTGCTGTATAGAAAGTGAGCTTTTTCATATCAACGCCTAAAAAGACATCATCCTCAAATGTTGGATCTCCAAGAAAAACAAGCTCCCTAAGGCTTGTGCAATTTTCAAATGCATTTACAAGCTTGCTAACTCCGGCAGGAATAACAATAGATTCAAGAGACTTACAAGCTTTAAAAATCTCTTTGTTCAAGCCTCCCTCATAATCGGGATTAAGATTTATATAACGCAGAGAAGAACAGCCATCAAAGGCATAGGTGCCAAGACTTGTTATAGAAGAAAGATCTGCACCGAGAAATGTGTTGTTTCCTCTGACGCTTATTCTCTCAAGCTGCTTATTTCCTGTAAGGCCGATATAGCCAATGGATGTAAGATCGGCGGGAAGCTCAATGGTTTTAACATTGTAAAACCAAGAAAGACCTCCTCTTCCTATAGCTGTGATGCCGTCTTCAACAACGATTTCATAAATATAGTTTTTGTAGGGATCAAACTGAGTGTGGTTACATCCTGCGCTGTAAGAAGGCAGAGAGCCATCGGCATTATAGCCAACAAGCTCACCTGTGCCGGAAAAGATTAGGCGATAATGGGGGTCGCCAACTCCGGCGGCTCTGTCGATAATTTTCCAGGTGACATTTTCTCCGCTGTTTCCGGTTGCGATAACAACTTCTTCTGCCGCAAGTGCGGAAAAGGAGAATAATGACATAAGGAAAATGATTGCCAGAACAGAAATAAGTGTTTTTTTCATAGTGTTTTCCTTTCTTTATGTCTGTTGATATATCTAAGGAATTATATCACAAAATAAGAGTTAAATAAAGATAGATTATTATAACACATTCTTTAACATATGTCAACAACAAAAGTTAAAGAAGTGAGAGATTAGACAAACTGTCTAATTTTTAAAGATTATCGTCAATTTCAAGGATTAGCTCTGCCATTAGAGCTGCCCCCTCAACAAGACCGGGAAGCGTTACATATTCATCTGCCTGATGTGCGCCGCCGTGTCCCTCTTGAATATCTATATCCGGCAACACATTCCGTCTTGCCACACCTATTGCAAAGCCTCCGTCAACGTGATAAGCATAAGTGCCGCCTCCCATAACAAAGGGCTTTGCGCTTTCATTTCCGGTTAGGGCGCGATATCCCTCCATAAATGTTTTTATGGGCATTGAGTCCTCATCTCGTTTCATTCCGTGAGAGCGAGAAAATTCGGTATATTCAAAGCCTCTCTCCTCAAAAAACAGCATTGCTTTTTGGAGCATTTCGTCCTCCGGTATTCCATGTCCAAAGCGGACATCAAAGGTATATTCAAGGCGGCCATCAATTGTCCTTGCCATTCCCGAGGCACAGGTGGTTCTGCCGAAAAATTCGCTCTCCGAGGCGATTCCAATGCTTTCACCATAAGGATCGGAAAGTGATTCTGCAATGGTGAAAAGTATTTGTTTATCGTGCTGAGACAAAGAATTTATATCTAAGAGGAAGCTTGAAAGCAAATAAAGAGCGTTTGTACCGTTTGGCGCATCTGCCGCATGGGCAGCCTTACCAAAGGCTGTCAGGGTTATAAAGCCTCCGTCCTCGATCTTTATAAAATCGGGTGCCTTTTGCATAAGCTCTTCTAAAAGAGCCGGGCTTTTTTTCAGCTTTGCAGAGACGTTATCAAGAACGATGTTATATGCAAAACCGCCGGAGACGGTCACAATATCCCTAAATGCCTTTTTTGATCTCACATTAAACCGCCAGATGCCCTTTTGTCCGATGGCAGCCGGATATCCGGCATCCGGAACTATAGAAATATCAGGCATTTTCTGCTCTCTTGCAAAGGCCTTCACATCCGCCATTCCGCTTTCCTCATTTGAACCGAGAAAAATCTGCCATTTTGCCTTTGTTTTGATTTTCAGATCTCGAATTGCCTTTAGAATATATAGGGTGGAAACAACAGCATCCTTGTTGTCGCAGGCGCCTCTGCCAACAATGCAGTTGCCGATGATCTTTGGGTCAAAGGGCTTTGTCAGCACCCATTCGTCCGCATTTGCCGGAACAACATCTGTGTGCGCATAAAGACAGATGGTCTTATCTGCGCATAGATTGCCTCCGGCCGCCAGTGCATATCCGCTTTTTGGGAAAACGGTTGTGTCAAATCCCTGTGATGAAAACATTTCTGCAGTGCTTTTAAGGCAGAGGGCACATTCAAAACCAAAGGGTTCGTCTTCTTTTTGGCTTTCCCCTCTGACAGAGGGGATTTTGCATATATTTATAAGGTCGTTTGCAATATCCGCTTCGTGCTCCTTCATATATGAACAGAGCTTTTCGTATCTATCCCTTGAGATCATGACTTTCTCCCGATGTTCAGATCTTATTTTTTGTGGGGATAAGATCAATAAGACGGATGATTACCGGAGCAAGAAGAATGTTAATAACAAGCTCAACCGGGAAATTGGCGCCTATCAAAAATACAAATATGTATTTTAAAGTGTTGACCCCCTCGGCCACGGCCCATGCATTTATTGCTTCCATAAAGAATAATACACATCCAAGCAGGAACACGCCTGTGTTCACAACAGGACAAACAAAGGCAGCTGCAAAAACCGATAAAAAACGGTTTTTCCCCGTGCACATAAGCTTATATACAAGACCTGCTGCAGCACCGCAAAGGATTCCCTTTGCCATAACGGTTACAATGGTTCCTGCCGGATCAATGCCAAGGAAAAGAGCAGCATCGCCTGCAAACAATACCGTTGCGCCAAAAACTGCGCCAAGCCATGCTCCGCCGCCAACTCCGCCCACAACAGCCCCGAGAACTATTGGCATAAGAACAAGAGAGATCGAGAAAATGCCTATCTTAACAAAGCTGCCGAGAAGCTGAAGAACAATAACCATTGCGGTCATAAGGCCAAGAAAAGTAAGTTTTCGTATTTTTTCGCTGTTGCTTGTAGTCAAGACCATTTTTACCTCCAAATGATTTCTAATCAAAACTTCTAAGAGATTTTTAGCAAATATTTACTGCCTATCTTTTATTATAACGCAAACAGTCAAAAAAGTCAATAAATGACAGTAAACAAAATAGATAATAACGCAAGGAAGATTTTTTGTCCGGCACTTTTTTCATTCAAAAAAGCTTGATTTTGGCACAAAATATCATTATTTCCTTTTATTACACAAAAGGAGAAAATAAAAGAACGCATTTAGTCAGGTTTAGACAACAAAAGGTGTTGTTTTGAAAAGAGAAAAATATTAAAATAAGGATAGCAAATCAGAGATAAAGGAGAGTTTTGATGAAAAGCACAAAAACAAATGTTTTGTTTCTAATCTTATTCATTATGGTTGCTTTAATATTTACATTGGCTGCATATGCCGCAGCGCCCGCTGAAGGCTATACTTTGAATGACGAGGGACAGGCAACAAATATTAAATGGACGCTTGAAGAAAACGGTACGCTGACATTTGCAATTGATGCGGAGGCCACAGACAAGGTTAGTACCACAGTGATATCAAATAAAGATCCATTGACCGGATCTGTTGCAAATTATAATACCTGTCTGCCCACATATTCAGAGGCTGTTAAAATAGTTATCGGGGACGGAATAACTGAGATTTACGGCTTTTCATATATTAAGGGTCTTGAGCAGGTTGAGCTTGCACCCTCTGTTGAGATTCTTGGCAATAACTGCTTTCAGACAAACGGAGCTCTCAAATCGGTTTATATAAGAGACAATGAACCCATCGAAGGTACTATAGATCTTTCAAACATTACCGCGCTTGGTAAATATACCTTTGACGGCTGCACGAGCGTTACAAATGTTATTCTTTCAGCAAAATATTCTGGAACACTGCCGCTTGAATGTCTTAAAAATCTTAAGATAAAGGCACTCACGATACCCGAAACAGTTACCTCGATTGAAAAAGGGGCACTTTCCCGTTCAAATTATCTTGAGGAGCTTACGATTCTTGGCGAAAACACGGTTATTTCTTCGGAAGATGTTTTTTCAAAAAATGTTTCCTTTCCCAAAATAAAGGCAAAGGCAGGTTCGAGGGCTGCAGAGTTTGCAATAGCGAAGGGTTACACATTTATCGATCTTGATACCGGTGCGGAAACCAAGGGAACAAAGCCTGTTACGGATGCGGCAAAGGTTGAAAGCGGCGAGGGCATCAAGCTGATAACCGAATTTAAGCCTGAGGGAGCCACAGCTTATGGTCACTTATCGGGGGAATATAACGGAAAGACAACCATTGATACTTACTGGGCTTACTACCGGGACACAAAAACTCTTGAGTTTCTTTCCGGCACGACAGCTTACAATGAAACCGGAACTATAGCAAACGCAGATGCCGGATTTAAAACTTGGGCGGAATATGAGGATGAGATAGAACACATCATAATTGGCGACTACATAAAAAAGGTTTCAAAGGACAGCTTCACGGGATATGAGGCTTTGAAGGATGTCCGCCTTGGCAAAAATGTCAATGATATTGGTCAGAGAACATTTTTTAACTGCACAAATCTTGAGGCAATTTGGAGAGACGGCACTGAGCGCAAGGAGGGGCAAGCGGATCTTACTAATCTTAAAGAGGTTCGCAATATTTTTAAAAACAACAAAATCGTTGATGTAATTCTTCCGAAGTCCACTGTTGAGATCACGGTTGACCTGCTTCCCGGCATCAAAAATCTCTATGCTTATCAGATCACCGATGCTTTGATAGAATATTCAAAAACCTATTACTATAACCTTATAAACATTCAAAATCCAACAGAGAGATATGATTTTTGGTTTTATATAGACCCATCCCTTCCCGCCTGCGGTCTAAAGAGTGTATATAGCTTTGATGAGGCAACCGGAGTTTTGACTATCTCCGGTGCGGGCGCAATTGACAGCATTGTCAATTATTATGGAGGAGGCTCAAGAAATCAGCCTTGGCGTTCCTTTAGACACCAGGTCAAGCACATCGTTATCGGAGAGGGAATTACATCGGTTGGAAAATATGCCTTTTGTGAATTTGGAAATCTTGAAACCGTTGAGCTGCCTAACACCGAGAGCTTTGAGATACTCAATGCAGCATTTGAAAAATGTTATAACCTAAGGTCGGTATATCGCAACGGCGAAGAGCCCATTGAGGGAACACTTGACCTTAGAAATGTTCACACGATATATTCATGGAGCTTTGCCTATACCTATCTTATTGCAAATGTTGTGATAAGCCCCGAGGTTGGGGAAATAGGTACATCTGTTTTTGAGGAGAATATCACGCTCAATCTCAAAAATGTTTATGGAACGCCCGGTTCCTTTGCAGAGACTTATGCCCAAGAAAACGGTTTGACTTTCTATGATATCTCTGCAAATACTCCTGCACCAATAACCTGTACTCCTCCCGAAACAACAGCGGAGCCGGAGGATACAACTGCTCTCGAGAGTGAGGAGGCTACAGCTTACGAAAGCGAAACCGATGACCCATACCCCTTTGTCAGCTTTTATGAAATTTTGGAGGGCGATGAGCCGGTGATTTCGGACGGTGCGGCAGAAAACCAAAATGAAAATCTGTTCCCGATTATAATAATTGCGGCTTCGGGTGCGGTTTTGGCCGCAGCTTTGATAGTTATCGTCTTAGCCGTAAGAAAAAAGAAAAGGAAAGCCTGAATATAAAAAGCGGTCGCTTTTGCGGCGACCGCTTGCAGATTTTTTTATTTTGATAAGGCGGTATCCACGTTTCGTTTTTGATTGACCTTATCCTGAACCTTTGATTCCTTTTGCTTTATTGGCGAGCAATCATAATATTTTTTAAAAATTCTGGAGAAATGAGTTGGGCTGTTGAAGCCGCAAAGCGTTGCCGCCTCGGTTACATTTTTTCCGTTGTTGAGGAGCTTCTTGGATTCCTTTAAGCGAATATAGGTGATATATTCTTTAATACTTTTGCCAAATTTACGCTTGAATATTTTTGAAAGGTATGTGCGGTCAACATTATAGTTTTTTGCTATATCCTCAACGCTTAGCTGATTCATAAAATTGTTATCTATATAGCTTTTTATGCTTGCCAGTTCGTTGTCGCCCTGATAATCTGCGATGGGCATCCACCTGCTGTACATACGCATTATGACCGAGGCAACAGCGATATCCTTTCGCCCCTCGAAATTTGATATTTCGAGAAGCTCGTCAAAAAGCTCTGCAGAGGGAATGTCAAAAACAGGGGGAAGCTTACTGAAATCGTGGCAGCATTCTCCGTCAAAGCCAACGGAAATGCATTTCCAAGGGTCTGTGTTGCTTGCTTTAACGCTTGTCACAACCCCCTGAGGAATGATATATACCTGACCCGGGCCCAGGTCATAGGATTTTCCGTGAATTTCATAGCTCCCATAGCCTTCTTTTACATATGTGATAACGGTTAGGTTGCGAATTCGGGAAAAATATCCCATGCCCTCAATAAAATAGCAGTATTTGAAATATAGCGGATTGATATCCTTCAGCTTACCGTTTATGTTTGTCTGATTGATCTCATAATACATTTTTGGCATATTATAGCCCCCTTTTCTGACCGCTTCATTTTTCGATTATAGTATACACGCAAAAATTTTCAAAGTCAAGTTTTGATAATAATTAAACAAACCCCGAAACAAAAGGAGGAAAAATGAAAAAGCTGATCTTTCTTGAACTTACGCTAATTTTTATCCTTATGCTCGCCTCCTGCAATGAAGGCGCAAAGTTCCCCGATGATGCCGAGAGCATTATAGAGGCAGATAAGGTTGCCGTTATGGCAGTTGACGATATCAGAGAATACAAGGTTGTGAGAGGAGATAATACCTCAGAGGAGGAAAAGGCTGTTGCGGTTGATTTTCATCAGACGCTTTATAAAACCTTTAGGGAAATAAAGATTACAACAGACTTTAACAGTGCAGAAAAAGAGATACTTATAGGAAAAACAAACCGCCCGGAATCCATCAGTGCAGCAGAGGGACTGCATTATCACGAGTTTGTGATAAAAAAGACCGCAAACAAGATAATTATCGTTGGCGGAAGCACCGAGGCACTCCGAACGGCCGTTGGACTTTTTAAAGCAAAGCTTTTTGATAGCGAGTCGGCAAAGGTTCTTATGCCTGTGGGCGATGGCTATAAATACACCGTTGAGTATGCTATGGATAGGCTGAGCGTTTCCGGTGTTGATATTAGTGAATTTGAGCTTTACAACAACAGTGTTATGAAGATAGATGAGATTAAGGATAAGCTACATCTTGGTCTTGGCATCGACTTTGCAGTTGCGGCTCAGATGCTTGAGGATAAGCATTACATAATTTTTGACGGCAGCGATCTTATTGCAGATAAATACAGTATAACAATTTCAGACGGCAATATCATAATTCATGGCAGTGCACATTCTCTGCCCCTTGCTATCGACATCTTCACCGGCTCCTATCTTGAGGAGCTTGGCAAAAGAACCTACGATTTGAAGGAGAAAAACTCGATTGAGGGCAGCGTTGGTAAAAAGGAAATATACACAAAGGATCAGCTGATGACGATAATCGAGCAGGTATATGCAGACCCCGATCATGTTATTGTTGGTCAGCAGCTCCCCGGAAAGACCAAGCCTTATATTTTTGAAGAAGCAGTTAATGAATATAAGGCTGCAACCGGACAGATGCCCGGAATCGTTGGCATAGACCTTGCCTGCTATGGTATTGATCTTATGGAAACCAGCGATCTTGAATGGAGCTCTTACATATGCGACATCGTTGATTACTGTGCCGATGGAGGCATAGTTACGATCAGTGCACACTGGGAAAATCCTTCTCAAAACTATAACGGCGGTGCAAGATGTCGAGGCAATTTCGGCTATGTGAACAACAAAGAGGGATATGAAAAGGCATTTACCGATCTTCTAACCGAGGGAACTGAATACAATACCTTCTGGATGAAGGAAGTAAACGAAAATGTGCGCTTCCTTAAGGCTCTTATGGATAATGGAGTTCCTGTTATCTGGCGTCCCTTGCATGAAGCAAACGGAAACTTCTTCTGGTATTGCATCAGACAGGGAGCAACAACTCTTGAACCCTCGTATGTCACGAATATATGGAAATTCATCCATAAATATTTCACCGAGGATTGCGGTTTGACAAATTTGATCTGGAACTACGCGCCAAACTATTCCCCAAATGTTGATAATAAGCCGGGAGCTCACATGAGCAACACCTAT
>JAZUQN010000012.1:0-11452 GCA_045605745.1 Eubacteriales bacterium | reverse complement strand
TTATCTTGATAATGAAATATATGATGAAAAAACTCAGCTTACCCTTGGCGGAGAGATGTTGTTTTATAAAAGCCTTGACGGCGAAAAGATTTGGGAGACTAAAATTGCTCTGAGAGACTCTTTTGTTGAGGGACATAGCCTGATTGACTGCGGAAAATACGTTGCAGCTTACGGCACTGACGGTCTTGCCGGCAACAGACGCGGAGGCTCTGCAGGATTTATTGCTCTTTTTAATAGTGAGAGCGGAGAATATATTTGGCATTATACATTTGATGAATATAAATTTTTCTCTGTTGCATCCGTACTTCCGATAGATGGCGGCATGGCTGTTTTCGGCAGGGGTGATCTAAGCAGCTTTGTCTTTACAAAGCTTGATATTCTTGGCAACATTACCTATCAGAGGATAACCGATATCGGAAACAGGGGAATATGGAATGTTGCGGCCTTTGGAGACGGATATATTATGCAGCTTGGCGGCTATATGACAGAGGCAAAGCTATACAAGGTTTCACGAGATGGGGAGCTTAGCGATGGTTTTAGCTATTCATCTGAGGATACTGCATATTTTATCGAGGGTATGGCGGAGTTTTGCGGAAAGATATATCTCAGCGCATATGCTGTTCCAAAGCACGGCAGAGAGATAGCGAAAGGACACGGGGAGATAGATTTTATATTTGATCTTATTTATGAGGATGGAGAGCTGAAAACAAGTGATGATACTTATATGCTCGGCGGTGATTATCACCCCACATACGGTGTTGACAATGGGGCTTTAACAGAGCTTCTCAGAGAGAATTACACAGCCGTTCTTTTGGTATGTGACGGTGATACGGGCGTTCCGGAGGAATTTTACTCTGTTTCAGGATCGGTTTGCGGTGAGCTTGGGGTCGATGCAGATGGCAATATGATATGGAAAACTCATTACATTTCGGATACCTATTTTTCGCCTGCAACAAGTGCTTTTTCGATCGGTGGAGCTTGCTATGTTTATGAGCATATATTTGATTCACGGGGCAATCTGATTTCAAGTGCCAAAACAGGAGAGGTTGTTGGCTTTTATAAATGATTTTGGTTAACTTATGAATTTCTGCGCAAAATATTATAAGATTTTGCAAGGAGGTTCTTATGTGTACAAGTATTCTTATGAGCGGTGAAAGTCCGCTTTTTGGCAGAAATATGGATGTCTTTTTTAAGCTTCGGGGAAAGGTGGTTATTGCGCCAAGGGGATATGTTTTTGATTATCGCATGGAAAAAGATTTTCCCCGGCATTATGCCATAATCGGAATGGCTATGGTGAAAAATGATTTTCCTCTCTATTTTGATGCTATGAACGAGCATGGCCTTGCTATGGCAGGGCTTGATTTTCCAAGCAATGCCTTTTATGGCTCAGAGGTTGATGGGGGACGCTGCAATATATCTCCCTTTGAGCTTATCCCTTGGGTTTTGATGCAATGCAAAAATCTATCCGAGGCAAAAAAACTGCTCCAAAGTACAAATATAATTGGAATTGACTTTGATAGTGAGCTTAAATTATCACCCTTACACTGGCATATTGCCGACGGAAGCGGCTCGATTGTTTTTGAGGTTACAAAGAATGGCGTCAGAATATATGAAAACAGGGCAAATGTTATGACAAACAGTCCGCCCTTTGATTTTCATATTGCAAATCTTTCAAATTATCTTAATCTGACTCCGGGGGCGCCTAAGGGGCGATTATCAGATATGGGAATAGAACCGTTTAGCTACGGTATTGGCAGTGTGGGCTTGCCTGGAGATTTTTCTTCTGCATCAAGGTTTATAAAAGCAGCTTATCTGCTTTCTGTATCAGAGAAAAATTCTTCTGTTTCCGATATGTTTCATATTCTTTCATCCGTGGCAATGGTGAGAGGCGGTGTGATTGCCTCAAATGGAGATTTCGACATAACTATCTATTCTGCTTGTATGGATCTTGGAAATAGAATATATTATTATAACTCCTATGATAACAGTAGAATATCAGCAGTTAGAATGAGTGATCTACTCTGTGAGGGAAGAGTTCTTCTGAATTATGACCTTCATTTGAAACAGGATGTTCTTAATCAAAATTAGATGAAAATTTCTATTGTAATTTTTTGCCCAATATGTTACAATATAGAAAATATAAGTTTTTGGGGGATTATTTATGAAATTTTCAGAGATGAAATATGAACGACCCGATATTGAGGAAGTGAAAAAACAGTTGACAGAGCTTTGCGACCGTCTTGAGGCGGCAGAGAGCTATGAAAGTGCAAAAGAGATATTTTTGCAAAAGGAGAAGGCCGCAAAGCATATAAGCACAATGGCAACTCTTGCAAATGTTAGGCACACCATAGACACTCGCGATAAGTTTTATGATGACGAGATGACCTTTTGGAATGGTGCTATGCCTGAGCTTGAGGAATATATGCAGAGATGGACCTCCATTATGCTTGGCAGTAAGTTCAGAGGAGATTTTTCAAAGGAATACGGCGATATTATCTTTGTAAATGCAGAGATAGCTCTTAAAACATTTTCACCTGAGATCATTCCCGAGCTTCAAAAAGAAAACGAGCTGACAAAGGAATATGAAAAGCTGATTGCCTCTGCTCAGATACCATTTGAGGGCGGTGTTTACACTATTTCACAGCTCTCGCCCTTTAAAAACGATTCGGATGACGAGCGCAGACTTGCGGCTTGGAAGGCTGAGGGTGCGTGGTATAAAGAGCATCAGGCTGATCTTGACAGAATTTATGATGAGCTTACCCATCTTAGAGACACCATGGGCAAAAAGCTTGGCTATGAGGGATATACCACCCTTGGTTATTACCGTATGGGACGCAATTGCTATACAAAAGAGGATATTGAAAAATTCCGCTCGGCAGTTGTTAAATATCTTGTCCCTGTTGCAAATGATATTTACAAGGCTCAGGCAAAGAGACTGGGCAAGGAATATCCTATGAGCTTTGCGGATAATGCGCTTATGTTCCGCTCAGGCAATCCAAAGCCTCAGGGCGATGCTGACGATATTATTGCAAACGGCAAGAAATTCTATGATGAGCTTTCACCCGAAACATCAGAATTTTTCAGAACCATGCTTGATGGCGAGCTGATGGATGTGCTTTCAACCGAGGGCAAGGCAGGAGGTGGCTACTGCACAGGCATTGATGATTATGAGGTTCCGTTTATTTTTGCAAATTTCAACGGAACTCAGGGAGATGTTGAGGTTGTCACCCATGAGGCAGGTCACGCATTTGCCTGCTGGTATAACAGAAAGCGCGTTCCTATGGATACTGTTTGGCCAAGCATGGAGGGCTGTGAGGTTCACTCCATGTCGATGGAATTTTTTGCTTGGCCTTGGGCGGAGGGCTTCTTTGGAGATGACACAAAGAAATTCCTCTATAGCCATCTTGCAGGCGCACTGACATTTATCCCCTATGGAACTATGGTTGACCATTTCCAGCATCTTGTTTATGAAAAGCCCGAAATGACTCCTATCGAAAGACACAAGGCATGGAAGGAGCTTCTTGGCATCTATATGCCTTGGATGCGTCTTGACGGTGAGATTCCTTTCTATAGCGAAGGAGAGGGATGGCAGAGACAGAGCCATATCTATGCAAGTCCCTTCTATTATATTGATTATTGCCTTGCACAAACCGTTTCTCTTCAGTTCTGGGCTATGATACAGGATGACCTTGCCAATGCTTGGAAGCATTATATGGCTTACACCGAGCAGGGCGGAAGCCGCACTTTTACAGAGCTTCTTAAAAATGCAGGACTTGACAGCCCCTTTGAGGAAAAGTGCTTGCGAAGCGTTTGCGAGAAAGCAAAGCAGTGGCTTGAAGCTTTTGACCTTGGCGATATTTGCTGATCTATAAGAAAAGCTCCCGATAAAATGAGCATTTAAAAGCTTATTTTATCGGGAGCTTTTGTACAGATGCTTATTATATGTCCGCAAAGCTCAAATGTTTGAAAGGATGCAGGGGGATTTCCTATAACATCAAAGGATGAGAGTGGAATTGAAAGACCTTTTCCGGTATATTTTAGATATGCTTCCTTTTTTGTCCAGATTTCGGTGAATGTGTGATTTTTGTTTTCTGCGTTTGCGATTACTCTTTGTTCTTCTTTTGTGAAAAAGCGTTCGGAAAAAGCAATCGGATTCTTTTTATACACCTCTTCGCAATCTATCCCGATTTTTGGATTTTGAGATTCAAAGCAAATGGCGCATATCACCATTTTCTCGGAGTGCGAAATGTTGAAATCGATCCCGGACTCATAGGGGAAATAGGGTCTGCCGGTTTCTGTTTTTGATATGGTCGTATTCATCCCCTTGCTTGGCAAAAGAGAGCAAAGAAGCCCAAGTGCTTTAAGACCTCTGAGGGCTGATGGACGGTGTTTTCTCTCTAAAATCTCATTTATATAGGCGGTGTTTTTTTCTCTGAAAAACAGGGGAAGGACATCCGCCTCTTTTTTTATATCTTCTTCTTTTATGTTTTCGTCTATTTCTGCGTAAGCAAGCTTTATCATATTCTCCCCCCTCTTCTTTTACATTTTAACATGAAAATTTCTGATTTGCAAGACCTAATTTGGTACGGTTTGGTACAAGGTGGTACAGCTTGGAACGGCGAAGTGAGCTAAAATTCAAATGCACAAGCAAAGCGGATATATTTCTGCTGTATGAAAGGATTGGTGGTAATATGAATGTCGGATAGCAATAAGAAATGTCTTTCAGAGGATAACATCTGCGGAATAATTAAAGATTACATCGAAAAATGCAAAAATGATGGCGAGATTCCGAACTTGGCAGGATTCTGTATTCACAGCAAAATAAAAAAACGACAGCTTAAAAGGATGAAGGAAGAAAATCCCGATGACTATGAATTGCTTTTGAATTATCTTGAGAACAGTGCACTTAACGCAAATGCTCCGGCGGCGCTTTTAACCCCATATCTTAAAAAATATTTCGGATATGGCGAGAATTGCAGGGAGGAAGAGAATAAAAATATCATTGTGCGCTTTGATCATGATATAGAGAAGGATGGAGAATGATTTTTTGAATATAGAGATAAAAGGAGTTCCAAGCCAAAAGCAGCAGGAGTTTTTTGATTCAAAGTCCAGGTACACGGCATATGGTGGAGCCAGAGGTGGCGGAAAATCATGGGCTCTTAGAAGAAAGCTTATCTGCCTTTGCATAAGATATCCTGGCATTAAATGTCTGATCGTGCGAAGAAGATATGGAGATGTTATTTCAAATCACGTCGAACCTATCCTTGAGGAGTATGGCGAGCTTGTTGAATACAGCAATGCTGATAAATGTATTTATCTTTTTAACGGCTCGGTGATAAAGATAGGCTATTGCGCCTGTGACGGCGACACACGCCGCTATCAGGGACAGGAGTTTGACATAATTGCAATTGATGAGGCAACTCAACTCAGTGAATATCAGTTTAAAACCTTTTCTGCTTGCCTTAGAGGTGTGAAAAGCTTTCCGAGAAGAATGTATCTTACTTGCAATCCCGGAGGAGTGGGACACGCATGGGTGAAAAGACTTTTTATAGATCGGTATTACAAAAAGGGGGAGAACGGTGATGACTATCATTTTATTTCTGCCCTTGTTTATGATAATCCGGTACTTATGGAGGCAGATCCGCAATATGTAAAGCAGCTTGAGGCACTGCCTGATAAGCTTAGATCTGCTTGGCTATATGGCAGGTGGGATATTTTTGAGGGCCAGTTTTTTCCCGAGTTTGATCCATCGTTTCATGTTGTTAGAAGCTTTGAGGAGAAATGCTCTCTCAGATATTTCATTGCGTTTGACTATGGCTTTGATATGCTTGCCGCATTGCTGATCGGATATGATGCAGAGGGAAATTTATATGTTGAAAAGGAATATTGCCGAGAAGGACTTACGCTTAGCGAGGCCGCCGTGGCTGTTGCTGATCTTGCTTCAGAGAAGTGCGCTGAATATGCAGTTGCATCCCCCGATCTTTGGAATCGCAGACAGGACAGCGGAAAAAGCGGCGTTGAAATTATGAGCATGATCGAGAATATGCCAATGCTTGTCAGAGCAGACAATCGGCGTGTTGCAGGATGGCGTGCTCTTAGGGATATCCTCGGCTCAAGAGACGGCAGAAAGCTCCAAATTGCAAGTTGCTGCTATGAGCTTATTCGCAGCTTGCCGGCATTGATATTTGATAAAAACATACCAGATGATGCATCCGGGCAGCCTCACGATATAACTCATGCTCCCGAGGCCTTAAGGTATGCTGTGATGAGCCGCTTGCCTGAGCTTTATACAAAGAATGAATTTAAAATCGGTAAACGCAGAGAAGACTATTCGCTTTTTTAGTTAAAAAAATTGCTTGTGTAATTTTGGCCGGTCTTATCCGGTAAAAAGGAGTTTTAAAAATGGCAAAGATCAATTTAAAAGGTGCTCTCAAAACGGAGAAGATCGGAAATTTCGGCGGTATCTGCCGCGAGGGTGGGGCCAAGGAAAGTGGAAGCTTTGATGCCCTTGATATGTGCAATTTTCGTATTCTTCCCGGAGGGGAGCTTGAAAAAAGAGAAGGCTTTGCACCTCTTTTCACGCTTATGGGTGAGCCTCGTGCTTTTTGGAACGGATATCTTTTGGGAGAGAATAAATGCTTTGCACTTGTTGGAAGCACGGTATATTCGGTTGACATTTCGAAAAATACCCAAAGTATCATAGGAAATATTTTATCCTCGCAGGGAAAAGCGGAATTTTTCTTTTACCGAGGCAGGCTTTTTCTCATTGACGGAACAGAGCTATACTGCTTCAACGGCGAAGAATTTTTAGCCACAACCGGCTATATTCCGCTTTATGGAAAAAGATGGAACGGAGAATACGGTCAACCTATTAATGAACACATAAATTTTCTTTCAGATAAGATAAGGATTCATTTTCATACAACCGAATATACATCAACATTTTATGTTGGGCTTAAATGCAGTGAGCTTATTTCATTTCAAATAAATGGCAGAGACGGTCTTGAGAAGGCTAAGCTAAGTGACGACGGCCTGAAAATTGAGGCTGTCAGTGGGTTCACTATTGCCGTTGGAGATGTTATAGCTTGCCTCAGACTGTCACAGGAGGAGCTGTCTCGAAGTGAGCTTACCGCATCCACAAGAGCCGCTGTTTACGGCGGTGTTGATGATGGAAGGATTATTCTTTATGGCGGCGAAGATCCCTCAAAGATATTTATATCAAAATATGTATCTCAAAAAGAACTTAGTGATGCAAGAGACTGCTTTGACGATTGCTCCGATGTATATTTTCCTGTGTCTGACACATTTTCTGTTTCATACGGAAGATATCCCGTAACGGCAGTTTGCAGACATTATGACCGTCTTCTCATCTTCACCGAAAGAGAAACATGGATGGCAGATTTTACAAAGGACACCGACACTCCATATATCATTCCGATAAATTCGGGTGTTGGTTGCCTCTCTGAGGATGGCGCAATACTTGGCGGAAACAGTCCTTATACCGTTTCAGAGGGCGGCATTTACAGATGGACATCGAAGGATGATGAGAGAAATGAATGCAATGCGGTTTGTATTTCATCGCAGATCAATAATATGCTATATCCATCCTTTTTCGATCATGCGGTTGCGTTTTATAATCGAAAGCGTGACGAGGTTTGGTTTGCCGATCCCGACAGCGATGAGCAGGATGTTTGGATATTCCTTGCACATGAAGAAAAATGGTATCGATTCAGCGGCATTCCGGTTGACAGATTCTTCTCGCTAAGCGGTCAGGTATGTATGCTTTACGGAAGGTATATTTTCGGCTTTTCTGAGAGCTATAAGGTTGACACGGCTATAGGCGGTGCTCTCAAGGAAAATATCGTTGCTTATTATGAATCAAATTTGACAGATTTCGGTTATATTGAGCGAAGCAAGCATCTGAGAAGGATGCTCTTTAAGGCAGACTGTGATTCCGACGCTATAAGCATAACCCTTGTTGGCGACAGAGGCGGCCAAAAGGTTGTTGAAATTGATGACAAGAGCATGAAGGATCCAAAATACTCTACATATCTTGATGTTAAGCTTGACATAGGAAGGTTTCGGAGGATGAATTACCGTTTTTCAACTGAGGGGAGTGGCAGACCGCGCATAAAAATGTTGGCCCTTTCGGCTTACAAATGATGTTAGGAGTTTAGAATGAACAGTAAAACAACAAAAACATGGCAGCAATATGAGAAAGGCTGCAATTATAAACGCAGCATCGGTCTATATGAAAAGGTCAGATTGAACGAGCGTTTTCTAAGGGGTGATCAATGGCAGGGAAGTGGCGGAGATCTGCCAAGACCGGTGTTTAACATTCTCAGAAGAATTGTTGATTATATGATCTCAACAGTGTTTTCTAAAAAGGTTGTGATCAAATATACCGATGACGATATTCCATATTACCAGGATGATGAGAGCCGAGAAAAGCTGAAAAACGCAACCGATCTGCTAAGTAAAAATGCTGCTTTCAGATGGGAAAGATGCAAAATGGACAAGATATTGCGACGTTCACTTTATGATGCGGCAATTTCGGGAGACGGAGTTGTATATAGCTATTTCGATCCGGATGCCCACAGCGGTCAGCCCTTTTGCGGTGATATTGTTACCGAAAACATAGATAATGTCAATCTCTTTGTGGCAGATGTGAACAGGGCTGATATTCAAAGTCAAGAGTATATTATTCTTGCAGGAAGAGCAGCCGTTATGGCACTTAGGCGTGAAGCGGTTAAAAATGGGATGAGCTATGCTGATGCAAACAGGCTTATAGTTTCAGATGATGATAAGGAAAATCAATGCGGTGACATGTCAATGTGGGAGCTTGACGGCGATGATGAAAAGAAGGCTACATATCTAATAAAATTTTGGCGTGAGGATGGCAAGGTCTGCTTTGAAAAATCGCTGAAAAACTGCGTTATAAAAAGGGTTAAGACAAATTGCCGCCTATATCCTGTGGCATATTTTAATTGGTATCCCACAAAGAATTGCTTTCACGGAACTGCACCCATCAGTGGACTTATTCCAAATCAAAAATTTATAAACAGCGGCTATGCTATGGTTATGAAGCATATGACCGATACCGCATTTTCAAAGGTAATATACGATAAAACCAAGATACCAGAATGGACAAATGAGGTTGGCGAGGCTATTGCAGCAGTTGGAAGTACAAATGTTTCGGATGCTGTCAGCATTATTGAGCCGGGCAAGCTGGAGGACGGCTATCTTGAGCTTTTGCAGAACACTATACTTACAACAAAGGAAATGGTTGGCGTTACCGAGGCTGCTCTTGGCAATATAAATCCCACAAATACAAGTGCGATTTTGGCAATTCAGGAGGCTTCAAAGGTTCCGCTTCTTCAAATTAAGGATAATGTGAGTGATTTTGTTGAGGATATCGCCAACATTTGGGCGGATATGATGTGCTGTTATTATCCGTCTGAGCGACTTATACCTTATAAAAACGGTGATGAAATTGAAATTGGAAATGCAGATTTTGAGATGCTCCGCCGAGCACTTATAGTTTCTCATGTTGACATCCTTGACCCGGACCGTTTTTCTATGGCTTATAATCAGTCTATACTTGACAGGCTTCTTGACGGAGGCTACATAACCTTTGGAGAATATGTCAGCAGACTACCGGGAGGAGTGCTTGACGGCAGAGAAGAGCTTATTGAAAGATGCAATTTTGAAAAAATGACCGATACGGAGGCTTGAAATGGAAGAAAAGGATATTATTGAGACTGCCGAGGGCAGCGAGAAAGTGTCTGAAGAAAATGGCGAGGATGAGCTTTCCGCCCTCAGACGCCAAAACGAGGAGCTGAAGCATGAACTTGAATCTCGTCGCAGCTTCAGTCAAAGAATTGAAAGCGAAATCACAGAATTTTCGGAGATGTTCCCCGATATTTCACTTTCAAAGATACCTGATGAGATATGGGCAGAGGTTAAAGGGGGCTTGCCTCTTTCCGCAGCATATGCAAGACATGAGCGCAAGCGTGCACTGAGCGAAATGCATACTGCCCAAATTAATAATGCCGCAAGAGAAAATTCAAGCGGTTCACTTGGAAACAGAACCGAATATTATTATTCACCCGAAGAGGTGAGAAAAATGTCTGCTTCTGAGGTTAAGAAAAACTATTCACATATTATTGATTCCATGAAAAGATGGAACTAAAAGAAAGGATTAAATTATTATGGCACTTACAAATTTTATACCTACAATATGGAGCGAAACACTTGCAAACGAGCTTGAGAAGAAATATATAGCTGTTGGAAACTGCTCAAGAGATTTTGAAGGCGATATAAAGAGCAAGGGAAACACCGTTAAGATCAGCGGTGTTGGAGACATTTCTGTTTTTGACTATACAAGAAACACAGATATGACAGCCCCCGAAACTCTTTCTGATTCCGCCCGTACACTCGTAATTGATCAGGCAAAGGCCTTCAATTTCCAGATAGACGATATCGACCGTGCACAGGCTGTTCCGAAGCTTATGCAGGCGGCAATGAAAAAGGCAGCATCAGCCCTTGCCAATGCCGCAGATAACTATGTTTTTGGTCTTGCGGATGCCTGCAAGGAGGAAAACATCATTAGCTTTGATGATGTTACAGCGGACAACATCATTGATTATATCATTGCCGTTAGAACTAAGCTTTACAGAAGCAATGTTTATGATGCTGATGATATAGTTTTTGAGGTTTCACCTGAAATCGGAGAGCTTATTCTAAAGGCAAAGATCAATGTTGCAACAAATAATCGCGGCGCACTTGAGAGTGGCTGTATTGGCAATGTTTGCGGCACAAATATTTATGTTTCAAACAATGTTATGAGAGACGGAAATGTACATAAGTGTGTTGCAAGAAGTAAGAGAGCCGTTGCATTTGCCGAGCAGCTCAGCGAAATCGAGGCATATCGTCCCGAAAAGCGTTTTGCTGATGCTGTTAAGGGCCTGCATCTCTATGGCGCAAAAATCGTGTTTCCCGAGGAATATTTTGTGATGAAATTCACTGTGTAATGGGGTGATTTATTGACAGGCATTGATATTTATAAGGCCGCCCTGCATATTTTGGCAGACACAAATGAAGAGTCGGACAGAAGAGATTATGAGGAGCGTTATCCATATATCCTTGCGCTGTTTTATGGCGAAAATGAGGAGCTTGACACAAGATATCGCAGCTCAAACGGTTTGCCTATTGAAATCTGCGATTATGCAATATCAGAAATTCCGCATATGGAATTTCAGCTTTCGGATGTTTTCTTTTCTGCGGCGGTTTACTATCTTGCTGCAATGCTTATTATAGACGAAAACACAGAGTTTTCTGATAAGCTTTTTGAAAAATATGCCGGCAGAATGACGGATATCTGTGCATCTTTGCCTTTAAATAATGGGCACACAAAGGATGTATATAATTTATGATAAATGGGGGGAGAAAT
>JAZUQN010000011.1:0-1859 GCA_045605745.1 Eubacteriales bacterium | reverse complement strand
CGGGCAGTACCGTGCTGACCGTCACCGACCGTCTTACTCTTAATCTCATTGAGGTTATAGATATGCGATATAAGAGTGATTCCACCAATGATCGCAAACATACCGGCTGCCACAAGAATTAAGATAATTGTGTTGTCCATTGCGGTTCTCCTTCCTTTTGAGATGTCGTTAAGTCCTCATTCCAATCCTTGTAGGTCGGAGTGAGGATTTCTGATTTATAGCCCATTACAAACAGCTTATCGGCTATCCGTTTCGCTGCTTTCTGTCCGGCTTCATCGTTATCGAGGCACAGATATACTTCTCTGATGTTCGGATTGTCTTTGAGGCATTGAAAAAGCACCCTGTCCGCCACGGAGCAGGATGCCGCATAAGTATTCTGTTGCCAGTTATGGGGGTTCATAGAAATATACGAAAGCATATCGATTGGAGCTTCGAAGAGGAAAATCTTATTGCTCGTTCCGTTCCAATGGAAGCTATACTCGGGAGTGCTTCCGTCTGCATTTCCTTTGTATGTGCTTTCTGATCCGCTTCCTCGCTTGTGTGCATGGCGAGGTGTGCCTTCTGTATCGTATCCCACAAAAACAGCGTTGTGATGCGGAAGAGACTCATATATCATCTGCCGATGTGCGAAGGCATTTACGACATCTCTATTCAGTCCTCGCTTGTGCAATAGATATGCGTACACTCTACGCATGTTATCGTTGCGGTCCGGGAGTGTAAATTCCTTAACCTCTCTCTTTACAGGAGGTGCCGCCGTAAGTGTTCCACCATATCCATTCAGCAAGTATTCCATTGCTTCGGGATAGTCCTTGCCGTAAAACTTTCTGACAAAGTCAATAGCATCGCCACCGACTTCTTCGTATTGGTGATACCACAGATTTCCTCGGATCGTAACCTTGTTTGATCCATCTCGCCATTGATATTCCTTGCCTGATCGTCTTAGGTGTTCGCCCTGGCGTTCCAACAGCTCCTTTAGATCTGTCTGCCTGGCACGATCCTTTTGTTCCTGGGTGTAATGAACATAAGTAGACATAGGGACTCCTTTCCAAAATTATTAGCCCATTTTTTGACCTTGCGCTTGTTTCTTTTGCTCGATCTTCCGCATGAGCTTGCGGTCAATTGCTCGGTTGTTATTATCTCTTTTTTCAGCATCGTCACGGATGATCTGTGAGAGTCGCGCCAATAGTCGCATCGATGCCAATACGGTTGCCGAGCTGCTGTGCATATATGGTCTGTAGTTATCGAGAAGATGCTGTGCATATTCATTCCCTTTGTTTGCTGCCGAGGTTAAGAGCTGCACCGCCATCTCATAATTCTTGTCGACTCCCTGGCCGTAGAGATACATTTTCCCGAGTTGATACTCTGCCCATTGGTTACCTCTCTCTGCAGCTTCCATCAACAAATGAACCGCATAACGAATGTCGCTGTACTGCGCTATACCTTGGAGGTGCATCTTTGCGAGGGAGTACATGGCATAGGCGTTCCCTTGGCGAACAGATTTTTCGAACATTCTTTGCGCTGTCGCATAGTCAGTCGAAACATCTTCACCCTTGAGATAAAGTTTGCCAAGCTGATACTGTGCATATGGATTATCCTTTGCATCTGCTTCCCACAGCCACCGCAATGCTTCGCCTATATTCTTTTCAACCAATTCGCCTTGCAGGTAAACTTTCCCGAGTCTGTACATAGCAACATCAAACCCTTGCATAGCGGAAAGAGACAACCAACGGATTCCTTCCTCGGGATCAAAGCCCTCGGATTCAATGTTCAGAAAATCACGCCCTCTGATATACTGACAATGCATATCGTTTGGATCAGTCCACGGATTCCGTTTTGGATTATGGTCATCTTCCGGCATT
>JAZUQN010000010.1:0-4146 GCA_045605745.1 Eubacteriales bacterium | reverse complement strand
AAAAGCGGATAAACGATTATGATAAATAATCATTTCTTCTTTTTTTGCTCATGCCGCATGGCAGTGTCTTTGGTATGCGCCAAAGACACGAAAGCGCACTTAGAGGGAAACTACTTTTCCCTCTAAGGACTCCCTTCCTTGGCACCACCAACGCTCCTGCGAAAATGCAATTCTGCATTTTCTAATGTCGCTGTGCATCACCCTACTCCTCCTTTTTGCGCCAAAAAGCACCGGCGCAAAAAGGGTGCAGTGAACCGCACACTGCTCTCGTCTGCGATAACCGATTGTCCCACAGAAAACTTCGCAGTGTGCTATTTTTGTGAAAAGGCATTTCCCCGATAAATCAAATTTTGTTCTCTCTATTGACAAAGACCCTGCTGTGTTTTATAATTTAAATATACCAATTAAATATACCAACAAGGAGAAACTACAATGATAAAGGAACCAAACAAAACTCTCAAAGCTTCTGTTTTAACTAAAGCCGCACTTATGACCGCTATAACTTTTGTTATGACAAGGTTTTTGATGATATCCCCAATCGGCACAGGCTATATCCACCTTGGTGATGCCGCCGTTATATTGTCAGCTGTGCTTTTGCCGCATCCACTGGCGGCCTTTTCGGCAGCTGTTGGTGCTTCTCTATCCGACCTTTCTGCCGGATATTATATCTATATCCCAATAACTGCAGTGACAAAGATCGCTATGACGATGTTCTTCACCTCAAAAAGCCAAAAACTGCTTTGTCTGCACAATGTTTTGGCAATGATTCCAGCATTGGCAGTAAATGCACTTGGATATTATATAGGCGAATCAATTTTTATAACAAAAAATTTTGCGGCCCCTCTATGGAACATCCCCTTTAACTGTCTTCAGGTTGCTGTGGGTGCTTTGATCTTTGTAATCTTTGCCGTTTTCCTTGATGCAAATCCAAGAGCTTGCAAAATTATCAGAGGTAGATAATGATTTTAAAATTTCTTGCGGTAGGCGACATCGTTGGGCTTGATACCGTTGAATTTTTAAAGAAAAACACTTGGAAGATAAGAGACTGTTTGGGCGTTCATGCCGTTATAGCCAACGGTGAAAATGCCTATGATGTGCGTGGTATCGGCACAGCCGAGGCTCTTGCGCTTTTCGACAGCGGAGTGGATCTTATCACAACGGGAAACCATGTTTGGGGCAGACGAGATGTTTATAGCCTTCTTGACTCGGATAAACGCATCATCCGCCCTGCAAATTATCCCGCCTGTACACCCGGATGCGGCAGCTCTATAATAGATGTTTGCGGCTATAGGATTCTTTGCATCAATGCTCTTGGAACAATGTATCTTGAAGCTCTTGAAAATCCGTTTTACACGGTTGAGAAAATCCTATCCTCAGAGGAAGGCAGATATGATTTTTCCCTTTTGGATTTTCACGCCGAAGCAACCTCTGAAAAGATTGCTATGGCCTTTGCCTTTGACGGACGTATAAACATGATCTGGGGTACTCACACCCATGTTCAAACCGCAGATGAGAGAATCCTGCCAAAAGGAACAGGCTATATAACAGATCTTGGTATGACAGGTCCTCAAAACGGCATCCTTGGCTCAGAGCCTGAGCCTATACTCACACGGTTCAAAACAAATATGCCTCAACGCTTTACCGTTGCAAAGGGCGAAACCGAGCTGATGGGCGCAGTTTTTGAGCTTGATTCGGACAGCGGCCGCTGCACATCGGTGACGCGGGTACATTTGAAGCCTAAGGATATTCTATAATCTGATGAGAGAAAGGAGTGCTGTTTTGAAAAGGATTCGAGCCAAGCTGACAAAAGAGAAAATTATATATATAATATCTGTGGCACTCTGCATCATCATTTTGCTTGCAGGATACCTTTTAGCCACCGGAGGCAAAAGCTTTTATGCACCACCTGATGGCTCGATTTATCTCAGAGCAAAGGTTATAGAGGTGACTGAGGAAATATCCGATTATGATGAGGACGGTCTGCTTCTATCAAAAGACACCGTGTTTCGTGCTAAGCTGATAGGGTCAGATAGAGACGGCGAAATTGTTGAAGCTTATCAGAATTACAGCTCATATACCCCATTCAATCCTCGCACCGTTAAGGTAGGGGACAGCGTTATCGTTGCCAGCTTTGAGGGTGTGGCAAATTGGAATTTTATAGATTTTGTTCGTTCCGATGCGCTGATAATCCTATCTCTCCTTTTTGCCGTGCTTCTGGTGATCTTCGGCAGAAAAAAAGGGCTTAAAACCGTACTGTCCCTTGCGCTTACCGTAATGGCCGTAGCTTTTGTTTTTATCCCTGCTGTCCTTATGGGCGGAAATGTGTATTTTTGGTCGGTTGCAGTGTGCATTTACATAATAGTTATGACAATGGCCATAACAAGCGGAATAAGCCCAATGAGCTTTGCAAGCGCAGCCGGCTGTTCTGCTGGAGTGCTTCTTTCTCTTCTCATAACAGTTATAACCGACCTGTTTATAAACATAACAGGAAATGCAACGCCAAACGCCATATACCTTGTATACATCGGAAAAGGAATTGATGTTCGTGCGCTTATTTATGCTTCGATTATCATTGGCTGTGTTGGCGCAGTTATGGATGTTGCCGTGGATATTGCTGCATCTCTTAAAGAGCTTGCCGCAAAGCTCCAAAGCCCAACCATGAGGGAGCTCTTTACATCTGGTCTCAACATTGGCAGAGATGTTATCGGAACTATGTCAAACACCCTTGTGCTTGCTTATATCGGCGGCTCGATGTGCTCACTGCTTTTATATTTCTATAATAACTTTGCAAACGCAATATACCTTTTTAATATAGAGATAATCGTTGTTGAAATACTCCAGATTCTTGTGGGCAGCATTGGAATTTTGCTGACCCTGCCAATTACTGCACTCATCAGCGCCTGGCTTTATACAAGAAAATCCATGCGCTCGTACATTTTAGGAGAGGCTAAAAGCGGGCCAAGAAAAAACGTCAAGAAAAAAGTAAACGCAGATGAATTTTCTGAAACTCTTAAGATGGCAGGAGAATTTCGTTCCCTAAAAAAGGAAAACGATGATGAAACAAGCTAACCTCCCTGCGAGGTGGATCTGAATATGCGGCAAAGCACCGATAAGGAGAGTGATAACATGAAAAACGAATATGAGATTACAATTAAAATGAATTCGGAAATGCTGAAAAAATTTCTCTTTGTTTCCGAAAAGGAGGGCAGAACGCCTAATAACCAGTTTTTGTTTATGCTTAGAAACAATGTTGCTTACTATGAAAAAACAAAGGGTAAAATAAAGCCTCAAGAGCTTGCAGACATTGATGTTTCCCCCTATGATATTCAAAACTGAGGAGGTATTTATGAACAGTTTTTTTGAAGAATTCAGCAGAGATTTTAGGGAAGATTTTTATGAAGAATTTGGAGAATATCCCGGTGGCCTTGAAGGTGTTTTGCCCTACATAATGGGAGTTTATGTGGTTATCCTGCTCATCTCCCTAAGCATTGGTATAGCACTTTATCTGCTTCGTGCCTTCGGCGTTTACAAAATGAGCAAGACTCTTAGCTATTCCCGTCCTTGGCTTGCATTTATTCCCATTGCAAACACGTTTGCCTTGGGTAGGCTCGCAGAAACAAAAAACGGTTCCGCAAAGCCTTATAAATACAGCCTAATACTTTTGTGGCTTGGCATTGGAAACGCAATATTCAGCCTTATAAACGTAGGCGTTGCAACAGCCACCCTGTTCGCTGTGCTTGAAAATCCGGGGCTAACTCCAACAGGCTCAGAAGCCTTTTACAGCGTTGTGGGCGGTGCCTTCGGTTCACTTATTGTCAGTGCGCTTTCTATTACTTATATGGTGTTCTATTATATTGCACTTTATAAGGTTTATAAGCTTTTTGCCCCCGATTATTCAACAGTTTTGCTTGTGGTTTCGATACTCTTCGGCGTTGCAGAGCCGATAATTCTTTTCTGCCTCAGGAATAAACAGCCAAGAATTGCCGTAAACGAAGGCTTTTATGGCACAGGCAACTATTATAATCCTTATGCGGGCTATAATCCTTATGCAAACAACGATTACTCTCAGCAAAACGGAAACTCTTATCCTGATAATGAAAACGAAAAGAAAGACGATACAAACAACTGAAAAACGCTGACCACTTG
>JAZUQN010000009.1:0-5910 GCA_045605745.1 Eubacteriales bacterium | reverse complement strand
TCGAGGACAATATAGAGCATGAGAGCTGTGCACATATGCCGGAGGGCACTTGGGGAATATATTTCACAAAATATAAGCTTGAGGGGCTGACAACTGCCCCGACTGTCACCGCAAAAGATATAAATGGAAAAGAGCTTCCCTTGAAATTTAACATGGATGAGGGCTATTTTGAAACACAGATCGTTTATAACGAAATGCTTAAAGCAGAACAGAGCGAACACGCAATTGCTGCAGCAAAGGCTCTTGCAACATATATGCAAAACGACTGCAAAATAGCAAATCTAACTCCGTATTTTGAAAAGAATACAGAGCTTTATAATTTCATTCGCTCAACCGTTCAGTGGGCGGTTATAGACCATGACAGCTATCGGTTTGAGGATGTGGAGACAAGTGAATTTTATCGTTATGATGAAAACACCTTCTCCTGCAGAGTTAAAATGACCCATGTGCTCAGCCGTAAGCGTCTTGAGGATTATAGAGACACTGTTGATGCAACATTCTATTTCAGAAATGTTGACGGAAAATACCTTGTTTATGACAGGACAAATAATTGAAAGTGAGAAAATAGATGTTTGATGCTTTAAATCAATTTGAAATAGGCATTCTTGATGCCATTCAGAGTGCTTTTAAATGCGAGTTTCTTGATGGTTTTCTGTCTTTTATAACCCGATTTGCAGATCATGGAATCGGATGGATAATTGTTGCAATTCTTCTGATTTTGTTTAAAAGAACAAGAAAAACAGGACTTATGGTAGGCGTTGCACTTATACTGGGTCTTATTGTTGGAAATGTAACTCTTAAGCCTCTTGTGGCAAGAATTCGCCCATATGATGTAAATGAAGCGATGAAGGCCCTTCTTTTGGTTGAGCCTCTGAAGGATTTTTCCTTTCCGTCCGGTCACACTTTAGCTTCATTCGAGGCAGCAAGCGTTCTTATGATAAGAGACAGAAAAATAGGAATTCCTGCCCTTGTTTTGACAGTTTTGATTGCTTTTTCAAGACTTTATCTCTATGTTCACTATCCAACAGATGTCCTTGCCGGCGCTATACTTGGCACAATTTTGGGAGTGCTCGGAGTTCTGATTATAAACAAGGGTCATGAAATATATATTAAAAAAACAGGCAAGTGATATGAAGAAAATATTATTATTTATTCTCATCCTATCTATGGCGTTTTCTATCACCGGCTGCAGCAGTGGCATATATGATCCTATCCATAAACCGAAAGCTATCCAAAATGAGGGCGTTAACAGCACCATAAAGATAGATTTCCCGGAGCCATATCCACCCGATGTTACCTTGACATTTGCGGGCTGTGGCGATAACATTATGTATAAAGGCAATATGAATGACGCAAAAAAGTCTGCCGTCACGGGCGGCAGAAAGTATAATTTTGCTCCGATTTATGAGAACATTCGTCCCATAATCGAAAAAGCCGATATTTCATTTATAAATCAAGAAACTCCTATGGCAGGTGAAGAATTCGGTTATGATGATCATCCGCATTTTAATTCTCCACGCGATCTTGCATATGATGTGCTCGATGCCGGATTCGATGTCGTCAATCTTGCCACAAATCATATGCTCGATCAAGGCTCGTCAGGTCTTTATAATACCATTGAATTTTGGAATACTCTTCCTGTTTTGACAATCGGCGGCTATCTTAACAGGGCAGATTTTGATAACATCAGAATCCTTGAAAAGGAAGGAATAAAAATTGCATTTCTGTCCTTCACATACAGCACAAACGGCTTGCGCCTTAAAAGCGGCTATGATATAGTCATACCCTATGAAGATGAGGAAGTCATCAGGAAGCAGATAATAAAGGCAAATGAGCTGGCAGACCTTGTGTTTGTATCGATGCATTGGGGAACAGAATATAGCTTTAAAGCAAACGAAAATCAAAAGAAGCTGGCGGCTATGATGGCAGAACTTGGCGTTGATGTTGTTATCGGGCATCACCCCCATGTTCTTCAGCCAATCGAATGGATAGAGAGCGGCGAGAACAGGATGCTCTGCGCTTATTCTCTTGGAAACATTGCGGCAGAGCAAAATAATGATTATAATTATGTTGGCGGAATTCTCACCTTTGACATAGTAAGAGAAAAGGGTGAGCTTTCAATTGAGAATCCGATTTTGCTGCCAACCGTTTATTATTTCAACAGTGCTTTTCGCCGCAATTCAATACACCTGATGGAAAATTTCACAGAGGATATGGCAAAGAGCCACGGACTTTCTTATTATGGAAAAACAACAAATGTGGCACGCCTTCGTTCATATGTCACAAAAACAATCTCACCTGAATTTTTGCCTGACTATCTTAAATAATTAAAAGGAGCTGTTATTATGATACTTATTAAAAACGGTTATATAAAACCCATGGCAGGTGACGACATTAAAAACGGCTGTGTTCTCATCGGAGACGATGGAAAAATAATAAAGGTTTCAGAGAGTATTGAAGAGAATAATGCAATTGTTATAGACGCAGGAGAGCGCCTTGTCACCCCCGGATGTGTTGATGCACATTGCCACATAGGTCTTGACAACTCAGCAATGCGTTGGGAAGGTCATGATTATAATGAAAGCAGTGACCCAATCACACCCCATATGCGAGCTATCGACAGCATTAATCCAATTGACGAAACATTTGGAGAAGCAATATCTCACGGTGTAACCACTGCCTGCACAGGTCCCGGCAGTGCAAACGTGGTTGGAGGCACCTTTGCTGCCATTAAGCTGGTGGGAAAGCGCGTTGATAATATGATAATCAAGCATCCCATTGCAATGAAATGTGCGTTTGGAGAGAACCCAAAGGGCGTTTATGGTCAGAATGGCAAAAAAACTCCTATCACAAGAATGGGCACTGCTGCCCTGCTTCGTGAGCTTCTCTTTAAATCAAGAAATTATCTTGAGGCTAAGGAAAGCGGAAAGGAGCCGAGCTTTGATATGAAGCTTGAGGCAATGATACCCGTTATGCGTGGCGAGATCCCCCTCAAGGCTCATGCCCACAGAGCCGATGATATATTTACATCAATAAGAATTGCAAAGGAGTTTGGCGTTAAACTGACTCTTGATCATTGTACAGACGGATCTCTCATTGCAGACGAGCTTGCAAAAGAGGGTTATCCCGCATTCGTTGGTCCATCCTTTGGGAACAAGAGCAAAATAGAACTGCGCAACAAGGAATTTACTACCCCGGGCGACCTGCATAGAGCAGGTGTTCCAATCAGCATTATAACCGACGCCCCCGTAACACCGTTAGAATATCTGCCCCTCTGCGCAGGGCTTGCCGCAAAATCAGGTCTTGAATATGAGGAGGCTTGGCGCGCCATCACCATCAATCCTGCAAATCAAACAGGAATTGGAGATAGAGTTGGCAGCCTTGAAATAGGAAAGGATGCCGATGTTGTTATCTGGGAAGCTGACCCCCTAAAGGAGATCGGAGCAGAGGCTTATATCACCATAGTAAATGGTAAGATAATTCATTCAAAAGCATAAAAACTATGAGCTGTCTACCGACAAAAATAAAATGCGTCATGGAAACAGCATTTTGTTCTTATAAAGAAAAAATCGGCCGAAGTTCGGCGGATTTTTTCTATATAACCGGCTTTTTTCATCTAAAGGAGACAGCCCCTTGTTATCAGCAAGCCGCTTTAAAAATCAGCGTGCTTGTTTTTCGTATATCTTTCAATATTTCTATCCGACTCTCGCTTAGCATCAGAGTCTCTTTTATCATAAAGCTTTTTACCTCTGCAAAGTCCGATCTCAGCCTTCACATAAGAACCGGAAAAATAAAGAGAAAGAGGAATAAGAGTAAATCCCTTTTGTCCCACAAGACCGTGAAGCTTCATAATTTCTCGCTTATGCATAAGCAATTTTCTATCTCTAAGGGGCTCACGATTAAATATGTTTCCCTGCTCATATGGACTTATGTGTATTCCAACGGCCAAAAGCTCACCATTTTTAACCTCGCAATATGAATCCTTAAGATTCACCTGCCCTGCCCTAAGGCTTTTGACCTCCGTACCCGAAAGAACAATGCCCGCCTCATATCTCTCATCAACAAAATAATCATGAAATGCCTTTTTGTTTTGGGCAATGATCTTTCTGCCACTCTTGTCTGCATTTGCCAACGGCTTCACCTCACTTTCAAAAATTTAGGGATTTAAACCTCAGTAGCCCTAAAAAATTCCACCTGTTCACCGCCCGGGGCAATAACAAAGGCACAGTTTATCAAAATATTTGTGGGCTTTGAATTAACCGAAACACTTTTAGGCAGGATATGTGGCTTTGCACCTGCTGCAACAGCCTTCTTAAAAGCCTCCTCAACATCATCAACCTTAAAAGCAAGATGGATATATCTGGTGTCCTGCTCCTCTTTTCCGCTTCCGTTTGAAAAAAGCTCAATATATTCACCGTTTCCAATATCCAGAAGAGCAATAGTTTTTTCAGGGCCGCCCCACTTTGCATAAAGCTTAAAACCAAGCCCCTCGGTATAAAATCTAAAAGATTCCTCAAAGTTATTCACCGCCAGTGCCACATGATGCACTCCGTTAACAATACTCATAATATAACCTCCTGCCAAAATATCAGCCTTTTTATTTTAGCAGAAAACCCGGTAGATGTCAATAGAAAGCATCAAGTATTTTCGAGAGCTCTTCTCTCATTAAATCTATATAGCTCTTGCATTTATCAGCAGAACACCCCTCCAGAAGAATAACCGTTCCGATAACAAGAGATCTAAGGCGAAATTCAAGTCTTTCACGATCATTTATATTATAGCTTTTTTCACTTGCAACCTTCTCAAAAACGCTAGAAAAGATATTCCAGAACTTATCTCTCTCATTCTGCTGTTCAATATTCATTCCGCTTTGAAGCGGCAGCATAATAGAGAGATAATTAGGATTAGCAATAAGAAATCTCACTATTGCAACAGAAAGTTCCTTCAGCTGTTTTAAGCTGTCACCCGAAAAAGCCGCAACTATCTGATCAGCCATCATATTCCAGCGGGAATTTATATATGCGATTATTGAAAGAATCAACTCATCCTTGTTTTTGTAGTGCCTATACGGTGCGGCACAGGAGACTTCACAAATGGCGGCAACACGCCTAAGTGAAAAATCATTAAGTCCATGAAGCTCTATCTCCTTTATACCCGCAATTATCAGCCGTTCACGAATTCCGTCGTCTGTATATGAATTTTTCACACAAAGTACCTCCAATTTATTAGCTAACACTGTTATTTTATCACATTTTTACGAAAAAATCAAGGTTTTTAGCAAATTTATCTTGACTTTTTAGAAAAAAAGTGTATAATATAATCATCAATGTTAACACCGTTAACTTATGCTTTGGGGAGGAACAAACAATGAACGATAAAATGTTTCAGCTTGGCAAAAGCCGCTCTGTTATAAGAGAGATTTTTGAATATGCAAAAATAAGAAAATCAGAGATAGGAAATGAGAATGTTTTTGATTTCAGCATAGGCAACCCAAGTGTCCCATCACCCGATTGTGTAAAATCCACCCTGAACGAACTAATACAAAATACGGATCCGGTACTCCTGCATGGCTACACCTCTGCACAGGGAGATGTAACGGTTAGAAAAAGCATCTCGGAATATATTGAAAAAGCATACAGCAAAGGAACAGAACCGATCTCTCATCCCGATCTGATATATGTAACCTCCGGTGCAGCAGCAGCGCTTACCTGCTCGCTTACAGCTCTTTTAAATAAAAATGATGAAGTAATAATTCTTGCCCCCTTTTTTCCCGAATATCGAGTATTCACCGAGAGAACAGGAGCAAAACCGATACCAGTCCTTTGCGACGAGCAAACAATGCGTCCACGCATCGACCGCCTTCAAAAAGCTATAAATAAAAACACTGTGGCTATGATAATTAACTCCCCA
>JAZUQN010000008.1:0-16890 GCA_045605745.1 Eubacteriales bacterium | reverse complement strand
TTTGGTATGCGCCAAAGACACGAAAGCGCACTTAGAGGGCAACTGCGTTTCCCTCTAAGGACTCCCTTCCTTAGTCCAAACCAACGCTCCTGCGAAAATGCAATTCTGCATTTTCTAAGGGAGCTGTATATCACTCTACCCCTCCTTATTGCGCCAAAAAGCACCGGCGCAATAAGGGTTCAGTGAACCGCACAATGCTTTCGTTTGTGGTGAGCGATTGCTAAGCAGAATTTTCGCAGTGTGCTTTTGTTTGTGAAAACACTCCCCCACAAACTCCTGTTTAACGAAAAAATATTAAACGCAAAAAGAGACTGAGTTAATTACTCAGTCTCTTTTTTCTTTATCTATCAGATGAATTTCTTAAGATAGTTTGCGCTGGTCTCTGCACTTGCAAATGCGTCACCGCCAAGCCAGTTTGCATCCTGCTCAACAACATAATATTTAACATCACACTTGCGAGCAGTTTCTATAACACCTTCCATAAAGATGTTGCCGTTTCCAACCTCTGTCATAGTAAGTCCCTGATTGTCATCGTCATATACAACCCTCATGCAATCCTTGAGGTGCAGAATGTCGATTCTGCCCTTCAGCTTTTCTATCCAATGACGAACGTCTCCACCGCCTACCTGTACCCAGCAGGTGTCAAGAACAAATGTTATATTTTCCGGATCAAGCTCTTCATAAAGATAGTCCATAATGGTTTTTGTTCCATCAATTCTGTGGAATTCAAAAGCATGGTTGTGATATGTAAGCTTAAAGCCCTCGGAGGCATATATCTTAGCCATTTCGTTATACTTATTTATAAACTGTTTAAGACCCTCAAGATCTGTGCGAGCAAAGTTTGGCATACCGCCGATACCGATGTTATCTGTTTCCCAAAGACGGTGAAGCTTGATGGTGCCCTCAACATCCTCGCATATCTTATCATAGTTGTAATGTGTTCCGCAAATGCTCATGCCGTTGTCCTTAATGAGCTGGATATAGCGCGCCTCGTCGATAGCACAGCCGGCGGTGTGAAGATCCTTATAACCCATGGAGGCAATCTTTTTCATTGATGCTGCAAAGTCCTCTTCATTTTGCAGATGATCACGAATTGTATAAAGCTGAAGTCCATACTGTGTCATTTTTATAATCTCCTTTTGTAATAAAAATTTTATACTCTAATTCTAATACAAACAGTTTGTTTTGTCAATGTATTTGGTATGTTTAATCAAATTTTGGTATGTTTAATCAAATTTTGGAAATCAAAGATGCTCAAGTCCGCCTCTTATGGCATTCCATGCATCCGATTTTTCGCAGAATACCTTATTCTTATCCTCAAGCTCTCTGAAAGCGGCATAATACCTTTTGCCAAATTCATAAAGAGATGTGGTGTTGAAATGAAGATTGTCGGGGTTTGATGTAAGTCCATTTGCGTCAACAAATGCAGTGAGAGGCAGCCTCTTAGTGATTTTTTCTATAGAAGCATTTATCTGCTGATAAAACTGCGCACAGGGTGTTCCACCGGTATAATTCACCAAATAGTTTCCAAGAGCTCCCATAATAAGGGGAACATCGTTAAGCCCCAAATCATCCCTCATGCTTTTCATAACCTTGAAGCATTTTTCTTCATAAATAGGAGCACGGTTCGGATTGCAGTCGCTCTCGCCCTGGTGCCAAAGAATAGCAACTATATGAGATGTTCTCATAGCAAGTCGGGAGGCATATATAGCGTTATCATAAAGCAAGCCACCAACCTGCCATTGATCTATGCAGGTGCCGCCGTCGGCACAAGGGATAATTCCAACAGAAACGTCGGGATGATCCTTTGAATATTCATCTGCGAAGCTTTCTGCAAGGCAGGTGCCAGCGGTGATTCGGTCGGGATTAACAGGGCGGAACATCTCTCTGAATATACCGTTTCGCATAACAAGGATATTAGTATTTGTGATAAGCTCACATTCTTTCATACTTCCCCTGCCTGCCATATTTGACTGACCAACAATAAGTATCGAATGGATCATTGTATTTTCTCCTTTATCTGATACACTCAGGTGATTATACACCCAATTTTTGCCCTTGTCAAGGCAAAATGCCAATTTGTATTGAATTTCAGGGGGAAATATGTTAAAATATTATGGTTGATAATTCGTAAATATCAGGGGGTGGAAAATGAAAAGGCTTGTTATGGGGATACTTGCCCATGTTGACGCAGGAAAGACCACACTTTCCGAGGCTTTGTTATACAAATGTGGCAGCATACGAAAAATAGGCAGAGTTGACCACAAAAATGCATTTCTTGACACCTCCTTTCTTGAAAGAGAACGAGGAATAACCATATTTTCAAAGCAGGCTTTGTTTAGTATCGGAGAGGATGTGGAAGTAACTCTTCTTGATACTCCCGGCCATGTTGATTTTTCCGGAGAGGCGGAAAGAACACTCAGAGTTCTTGATTATGCGATACTTGTTATAAGCGCATCCGAGGGTATTCAGGCGCATACCTCCACCATTTGGCAGCTTCTTCTCAGGTATAAGATACCAACCTTTGTTTTTGTAAACAAAACAGACCTGCCCTCTCCTATAAGAGAGGTCACTTTGCGTGCACTCCGTGACCGCTTTGGCGAAGGCTTTGTTGATTTCACGGGTGAGAACCGGGATGAAATGACAGAGGAGATCGCCATGCGGGATGAGGGACTTCTTGAGGCTTTTATTGATGGCACGCTTCAAAAAAGCAAGCTTGACTTGTCGATAGCAGAGCTTGTTTCAGAGCGCAGATTGTTTCCTTGCTTTTTCGGTTCTGCACTTAAGCTCAACGGTGTTGATGAGCTTCTTGAGGCTATTGGGAAATACACCTTGGAAAAGAAATATTCTGGAAAATTTGGAGCAAAGGTATATAAAATCACTCGAGATGACAACGGAAACCGCCTCACCCATATGAAAATAACCGGTGGTGAGCTTAGGACAAAGGATTCTTTTGTCACTTTGAATGGAGAGAAAGAAAAGGTTGAGCAGATAAGGATATATTCCGGCTCCAAATTCACGGCTGTTGAGAAGGCTTTGGCAGGACAGGTGTGTGCTGTGCTTGGCCCAAAGCAAACCTATGGCGGCGAGGGGCTTGGCATAGAGCTTGAAGCACCTGAAATGCTGCTTGAGCCGGTTCTTACCTATCGGGTTTTACCAAAAGGGGATTGCAATATTTCTGAGCTTTATTCATTTATTTCAAGGCTGAATGAGGAGGATCCGGGCCTTTCGGCCGATTGGAACGAACGGCTGGGTGAGATTCACGTGAAGGTGATGGGAGAGGTTCAGCTTGAGGTTCTCGAACGCATTATTTTTGATCGCTTTGGAATATCTGTTGGCTTTGATGAGGGCAGCATAGTATATAAGGAAACAATTGCAGAGCCTGTTTTTGGTCTTGGACATTTTGAGCCTCTCCGTCATTACGCTGAGGTTCACCTGATGCTTGAGCCAACCGGCGAGGGAAGCGGTCTTAGCTTTGACACGCTTTGCAGTGAAAATGAGCTTGAGAGAAATTGGCAAAGATTGATACTCACCCACCTTGGTGAAAAACAGCATCTTGGCGTGCTTACAGGTTCTCCCATTACCGATATGCGAATAACTCTTGTTGCAGGAAAGGCTCACAAAAAACACACTGAGGGCGGAGATTTCAGGCAGGCTACATATAGAGCTGTTCGACATGGACTTATGGGGGCAAGCTCGGTGCTTCTTGAGCCGTATTATGATTTCAGGCTTACATTGCCCGAGGAGAACATTGGCAGAGCCATCTCGGATATCGGGCTTATGCACGGAGATTTTTCTCCTCCTGTAATGGTTGGAGAAGGCGAGATGCTGCTCCTTGGCTCGGCACCTGTCAGAGAGATGCGCAGCTATGCAAAGGATGTGAGTGCATACACAAAGGGGCAGGGTCGCTTAATTCTGAATTTTGGCGGCTACAAAAAATGTCACGCTTCGGAAAAAATCATTAGGGAAATCGGATATGACCCTGAAAGAGATCCGGAAAACAGTGCGGATTCTGTATTTTGCGCAGGTGGTGCAGGCTTCCTTGTAAAATGGAACGAGGCTGAAGCCTATATGCACCTTGATATGTCCTATAGAAAAAATGAGCAAGGCAACTCGGAATTTTCCGGAGTGGGCAGACCTATAGGAGTCTTGAGAGGCGGTCCTCTTTCATATGAAGAAAATGTGCTGATGGACAAGGAGCTTATTGCAATTTTTGAGCGCACATACGGCAAAATAAAGAAAAGAGAGATCCCCAAAGAGGGCAAAACATATGACTATGATGTAAAAAAACCGTCAAAGCCCCAAAAATCCAAAGCTTATCTGCCCGAATATCTTTTGGTTGACGGATATAACATTATTTTTGCTTGGGAGGAGCTTAAAAAAATTGCTGAGGATAATCTTAATCTTGCAAGAAAGCTGCTTATAGATATTCTTTGCAATTATCAGGGATACCGTGATTGCGGAGTTATTCTTGTTTTTGACGCTTATAAGGTTGCGGGAGGCAGAGGTTCTGTTGAAAAGCAGGGCGGAATCCATGTGGTTTACACTAAGGAGGCCGAAACTGCTGATGCTTATATAGAACGTGTTACGCTTGAAATGGCGAAAAAATATAGGGTTCGTGTTGCAACCTCTGATAATCTTGAGCAGATGATAGTTTTGGGACACGGGGCAGAGCGCATACCTGCAAGGATATTTTATGAAGAGGTTATGGAGGTAAGGCGCCAGATCGATTTGCAAATTGAAGAGATCAACAAATAAAATTGAATTTCAGTTGAACTTTTGGATATATAATGCTTATAGACGATCGAGGCTCATGTAACATATACATAAGAAAACCCACCCTATAACGAAGAAAGGTTTAAAAGATGAAAAAGATAACAAAAAGCATACTGATAAGTTCAGCCGCTGCAGCAACCACTATGGCCGGTCTTGCCGCTGCCACCTTCGCCGCAACAAAACAGCTTATGAAAATTGCGCTCGACAGAGAAATGCCCAAAAGCTCAGAGAAGAATAAGGCGAAGCTCACCGGCTCCAAAAAGCTTGTGGAATTTGCGGCATCTGCCTCTGAGGCGGCGGTTACACTTGAGGCAAAGGGCTGTGAAGAGGTGTCTATTATTGGCCCCGATGGGGTGAATTTGGTTGGTCACTGGGACGAATGCCCGGGCGCAAAGCGTGTTATCGTTGCAATGCACGGCTGGCGTTCATCTTGGGCATCGGATTTTGGCGCTGTTTCAAGCTTTTGGAGTGACAACGGATGCAGTGTGCTTTATGCAGAGCAGAGGGGGCAAAATAACAGCGGCGGTGATTATATGGGCTTTGGAATGCTTGAGAGACATGACTGCCTTGAATGGGTCAAGTGGGTAAACGAGCGCACTGATTCGGCACTTCCCGTATATCTTGCAGGTGTTTCTATGGGGGCGGCAACCGTCCTTATGGCATCAGGGCTTCCAATGCCGGAGAATGTGCACGGCATAATGGCAGATTGCGGATTTACATCCCCCTATGCCATTTGGAAGCACGTTATGGAAAAGAATCTTCATCTTTCATATGGAATTATTGGACGAATAGCCGATGATATTTGCAAAAAAAAGATAAATTTAGGTGCGAAGGATTACTCGGCAACTCATGCACTTGCAAGCACAAATATTCCGGTGCTTTTTATTCACGGCTCGGATGATCATTTTGTGCCGGTTGAGATGACTTATGAAAACTACAAGGCATGTGCCTCCCCGAAAAGACTTCTTATAGTTCCGGGTGCAGACCACGCTATGAGCTATTATGAAGAAAAGGATGTTTACGAAAAGCATATGCTCGAATTTTGGCAGGATTTTGACAAGGGAGAATAAAATATTTAAATTAGTTATATCTTTCACAAAGGGGTTGAATCGGATGATTCAGCCCTTTTGTGTTCTGCATTGTTCCACAAACAGGAGTTTTGGGGAAGTTCTATTTTACAAAAAAGAGCACACTGCTCTCGTCTGTGATAATCGATTGCTAAGCAGAAAAATCGCAGTGTGCTTTTGTTTGTGAAAACACTCCCCGATAAATCAAAATTTACATTTTCTGTTCAAAAGGGGCTGATTCATTTGAATCAGCCCCTTTTTAGTAATTTTGATTTTATACCTAACGCTTTTTGTGGGATCAGTGTTTTTTATGTTCCTTTGCGATAAAGGATATAAGAATAGATAAGCGGAACTAAAACCATTATAAAAATTGCTGCAATAATTACCGGGAAGAAATTGAGAAATCCCGACAACATAATTGCAAGACCGCATATGACCCAGAGCCATCCTGTTAATCTATGCGTTTTGTTCCAGTTCTCTTCGCTGCTAAGTGTCCAAGGTATCTTTATGCCAATGGTGTAGTTTTGCTTGCACTTGGGAAGATAATTGCCGATGGCAACAAAAAGTAAGCCAACTAGCATAGATGAAAACATTTCTATACGAACATCTTTTCCTATAGCGATCAAATATGTGAATGCCGATAGTAGAATGCTCATCACAGGTATAAGCCAAAAAACAAAATGCAGGATTTTGCCGGAGTGGTTTTGCTTTTTGGGATCTGCAGAAGTTGCGAATACACATATCCACTGCAGTGCCAGCATCATAAGCGGCAAGCCGAACACAGCAAAGGGTCTGCTGCAAAAACCGTCCACTTCCCATTCTGCGTTCCAATGAATCGGTACCTTTTCGGGTAGCTTATCCCAGAGAATAAGTCCTGCAAAAACCGGCAAAAGAATTGCTATGGATGTTATTATCAAAAGCTTCAAATTTTTCTTAATCATTTTTTTCTCCTTTCAGACCGCTCAGCCACAGCATAACTTCCTCCAGAACAGAGGTGTTAAGCTCATAAAAAATATACTTTCCCTCACGGGCGTCCCTTATCAGATCCGCATCTCGAAGAACAGAAAGATGCTTTGAAACAGCCGCACTGCTTACAGTGAATTTTTCTGCAATTTCCATAGCAGGAAGTCGGCCTGATTTCAAAAGCTCAAGGATATCCCTGCGAATGGGGTCTGATAGGGCTCTCATTGTGTTGTGTATTCCCACTGTATCGCCTCCTTTTCATTTAACCTTTCGGTTAAATATAGTGTATCATATTTTTTTGCATTTGTCAATAGTTATTTAACTTTTTGGTTAAATGTTTTTAATAGTGCTTTGCAAAGTAATAAGCAATGCCGAAAAAGTGATTTTTTTTATGTTTATGTGTATAAAATGCATTTATTGAGGGGGATAAATGTGATATTATCTATATATGAGAAATTGCCTTTAGGCTCTTCGCCTATTCAAAGTGAGCTGAAGGGCAAATCATTATCAGAAAGGATATATTGTTATGAAAAAAATGTTTAAGCTTGCTTCGTCATTGCTGGTTATGGCTACTGTTTTTCTGATGCTCTCCTTGGCAGCCTTTGCAACCGAGGAAAATCAGACTTTCGGATATGTTATTGCTCCCGGCGGTAAAGAAACTAATATTAAATGGAATTTAACAAGCACCGATGGAGAGCTTATCCTCTCTTTTGATATCGATCCTTCTGCTTCAGACAAGGAGCAAACAAGCGTGCTTTACGGCGTTAATGTCAAAAAGGGTACTCTTGCTTCATATGGTGAAGGCAATACGGTTGCTTGGGGTGCACATCAGAACCAGATAACCAAGATAGTTGTTGGCGATGGAATTACAGAGATTAAGGGTGGAATTGCCAATTCCTTTAATGCTCTTAAAACAATTGAAATTCCCCAGTCTCTTACCGCCATTACAGACAAGACATTTGTTGGCGAAACCAACCTTGTTTCAATTTACAAGAGAGGAAATGAGCCTGTTGAGGGAGAAGCAGATCTTTCTGGCATAACAAAGCTTGGCTCATATGTTTTTGATAACTGCAAAAAGCTCACATCCTTTAAGCTTTCAGAGGATTATGCGAATGCTCTTGAGGCAGAAGCTTTTAAGTGGACGGCTATAAAGAGCTTTACTATACCTAAAGGAACTACTGCTATTGGCAGAAAGACACTTTCATATTGTAAGAATCTGATCGAGGTTTGGTGCTATGCAGAAAACTACACACTCGACAGCTCTGCATTTGATTATTCGGATAAGCTTACATATATTTACGGTGTTCCCGGCACGCCGCTTGAAGAATATTGCCGCACAAAGGATATTTCGTTTAGGAATATTAACAATCCGGAGGAATATATTTATAAATCGACAAAAGAGCCTGAAATTTTCGATCCCGAGGGGGCAACTGCCTATGGAAATATTATAAACACATGGAACGGAAATGTTGTTGTTGATGTGTATTGGCTCTATTATGAAGACACAAGGACAATGAGATTCATCTCGAACAAAACCGGTCACAATGAAACGGGAAACTGTGATTATGACAAGGAAAACAGAGCGTGGGAGCCATATAAAAACGATATTGAAAATGTGATTATAGGAAAGGGAATATCAAAGATATCCCAAAAGGCTTTTCAGGGAATGACAGCTCTCAAAAGCGTTAAGATCATGGGCGCTGTCACTCAGATAGATATGAACGCTTTTGACGGCTGCACTGCTCTCACAACTATCTACAGAGGAGATAAAGAGCCGATTGAGGGAACGGCGGATCTATCAACTGTAACAAAGATAGGCGATAATGTGTTCAGAAGCACTGCTATCCTTAATTTTATTCTCGCTGTCAATACCCCAACCCTTGGTGAAAATGTGTTTCCCGGTCTTACGGCAAGCATCACCTGCACGCCGGATGACAGCTTGATAGAATATGCAAAGACATATTTTGTTGATATTATAGATATTAAAACCGGTGAAACCGTTTCAAGGAACTATGTTTATATAGATCAAAGCCTGCCATTCTGCGGAAACAAGGCGGTGTTCAGCTTTGATGCTGCAACGGGAACTCTGACAGTCTCCGGAGTTGGCCCCATAGGCGACACCGTCAACTATTACGGCGGTGGATCAAAAAATCAGTTTTGGTTTGATATAAAGAATGAGATAAAAAAGGTCGTTATCGAGGATGGAATAACAGCCATTGGTAAATATGCATTTACCGAGTGCAGGTCTCTTGAATATGTTGAGCTTCCAAATAAAGCTATGATAATCGGCAACGGTGCTTTTGAAAGCTGTGAAAATCTAAAGTCTATATATTTAAGGGGAAATGAACCTGTTATCGGGCATCTTGATCTTTCGCTTGTTTCTGAGCTTAATTCTTGGACATTTTCAAAATGCTATCTTTTTGCAAATGTAACCATTAGTGCCGAGGTTGCTAAAATCGGTTCATCTGTGTTTGACACTTGCCCTAATCTTGTGGGAATTTACGGTCAGCTTGGCTCCTATAGTGAGACATATGCCGCAAACAACGGGTTTACTTTCTATGATGCGAGTGTAGAAAAGCCCACCGACACGGTGTGTGAAAAGCCGTCGGAGACAACAGAGCCGCCTATAACCGAGAGCGCTCCCATAACAGAAGCTCATAAAACCGATGTGGGAACATCTCCCGAAAGCGAACAGGATACCGGTGGCAAGATCAATGTATCTGTCGTTACAGATGCTACGGAATATGAAGAAAACGACAGCTCCATGACCGGCATTATTATAGCTGTTGCGGCTGCTTTGGTGATGGCTATTTTGGCAGTTGTTATAATTATTCTGATTAAAAAGAAGAAAAAATAATTCGTTTATCTCGAAAGGACCTTATGTTATATGAAAAGGACTGATATAAATCTCGTTCCAAACACTCGGAACACATCTCCTGATTATTATTGTACATGGCAAACACAGCTTTTTGCAACGAATAACGGCAGACCGAAAAAGCAGAGAGAATGCATTGGTGAGAGGGCTATGTTTTCAGAGGAGAAGCCCTTTGGCTGGGCATATTTTCACGAGAAAGCAAGGGCAGATCTGCTTTTCGTTATGGACGATAGCTGGGATGTGCCCCTTGACGGAAACACTGATTACTACGGAAGTCTCATATTGAATGAAGAAAAATATCCCTCGTTTACGGAGGGGAAAACAAATGTTGAGGCAATGAAGGCGCTTTGCGAGAAAATGCAGTCTATCGGTTGGAAGGGACTTGGCGGTTGGGTATGCGCTCAGGAACCGGCTTTTTGTACTCTTTCTCCGGAGGAATATTGGAAAGAGAGACTTTTGGAGGCAAATGAATCAGGCTTTGCTTACTGGAAGGTTGACTGGGGAAAAAAGGATCGTGCCTATCCCGAGTTTCGCCGTATGCTGACAGACCTTGGAAGAAAATATGCGCCAAGGCTTATAATCGAGCATTCATTTAATAAAGAGGTTATTCCATATTCAGATGTTTTTAGGACATACGATGTGCCGGCAATTATGTCGATCCCAATGACTATGGAGAAGCTGGCTTTGTATACCGATGTGCCTGCCCCTGTGGGGGAAAATATGGGACTTATCGATTGCGAGGACGAGGCGTATATCGCCGCTGCAGGCGGTTTTGCAATGGGAATTATGCGTCATCCGTATGTTGGTCCTCTTCCAAACGGCACCTTTGATATGTCATTTCCTGAAATCCACCGAAATCTCAAAACTAAGATGTATGAGGTCATTCGTGCAGCTCGTTTTCATAGAATTGCTCCCGCATATGGAGTTGACGGCGAAAAAACAAATGTCAGCAGCATAAAGCTCAGCGATACGTGGCAGTTCATACGAAAAGAGGAGGAGATCGAGAGTTGGTGGCTCGAGGCGATGTCCTCTATTAAAAATCATATTTCGGAGGATGGCCTGCTGACAAAAACAGCCCCCTCAGCTATTGCGAGAAACACATCCTTGCCGGTGGTTTCTCAGAGCGAGGAAGGCATTATTCCATTTACTGTGGTATCGAAAAATCCAAACGGTGTTTATTCTGTTGCAACCCTTGGAAGAACTCTTGGCAGAGATTATATTTTGCCAAAATGCCGAGTTGAGATAGATATTGAAAACGCTGACACGATAGGCGTTTTTGGCGAATATGAAAGTCTTGTTTTAAAAGGATGCCCCGTGGGCGTGCATAGAGCTCTCATGCAGGATCTTGCAGGCGAGGCTGCAATTGATATTACTGATATGATAGAAATAAATGAGGGCAATATAGTTGTTCCCGGCGGACTTATTTCAGAGATAGGAAGAAGTGCACAGCCTAAAGAGGACACATCTGAGCCCGGAGTTGTGATTTTTATTGAAAAGAACTAAAAGAGGTAGTTTAAATGAATCTTACAAGAGAAGAATTTTTAGATAGTGCCAAGGGCCTTTCAGAAATCGAGAGAGATCTTCTAACTCGCTCATATGACACGCTGATAAGTAATATCTATGAGCCGTTAAAATATGCTTGGGGGAAATATCGTTTGATATCTCCCGGCAAATGCTGTTTTAAGGGAGTTTGGAATTGGGACACTGCATTTCATGCCATTGGTGTTTCAAGATGGGATAGCCGTCTTGCTGAAGAGAATATTCTTGGATTTCTTGAATTTCAGTGCGAAAGCGGTATGCTTCCCGATGCCATTCGTGAAAATGGCAGTCTTGCCGATAAAAGCTCAAAGCCTCCTGTGTTCGCGTGGGCAACAGAGATGGTTTATAAAAGAGGGGCTGGCAAGGAGCTTCTAAGCCTTTCATATGAGAAGCTTGTCAGATACATAAGCTTTTGGGAAAAGGAGCGTTTTCTCGATGGCCTTTTCCATTATGATGCGCAAAACAAGGATTCGGAAAAATATCAGCTTCAGATAAAATATGAATCCGGCTGGGATAACTCGGTTCGATGGGATAATGGCATAAGAGAGCTGCTGCCCATCGACCTTAACTGCTTTATGGTTATGGAATATCGTGCGCTTGCTTTTATTGCAAGAGAACTGGAGCTTTTTGGTCAGGCGGTTTTGTGGCTTGAAAAGGAGAAAAAGCTGACGGAGCTTATTCTCGAAAAGCTTTGGGATAATGAGAAGCACTATTTCAACGACCTTGACAGTGTTACAGGCAGGATATCGGATGTTTTGACACCTGCTATGTTTATGCCCCTTTATATCGGCATTGCCAGCGAAGAGCAGGCAAAATATATGGCGGATATTGCCGAAAAGAATTTTAGAGATATGATGCCAACGGTTTCGTATGATAATCCCTCTTATTCAAAAAATTATTGGAGAGGGCCAACCTGGCTTAATGTTGCATTCTTTGCCGCAAAGGGACTTAAAAATTATAATATGCCCATTGCAGACAGAATAAAGAACAACATTCTCAAAATGTGCTATGATGTGCGCGACGGCATACACGAAAATTATCATTCCACCTCCCTTGAGGGTCTTTGTTGTGACAATTTTTCTTGGAGCAGTGTGTTCCTTATTGAATTTATACTTGGCTTTGAGGAGCAGTTCTGAGAGGTGTCGGCAGTGTAATGCACTGCTGAATTATGCTTGCCCGAAGGAGTGTGTAGATTTATCCCACATATATCTTTGGTTTGTTTGCAGTTCTTTAACCGTGAAGCCGAAATGCGCTTTAAACGCCCTTGAAAAGCTCGGCGCATCGGGATAACCGCATAATGAAGCGACCTCTGCTGTTGTCATACCCATTTTGATATATTCGTAGCCATGCATCATTCTTATCTGAATAAGGTCATCCTTCATTGGGCAACCAACAATCTTCTTGTATGTAGTTGAAAGGTGGCATCTTGAATAATTTAGCTTTTTTGCTATTTCACTAACCTTACATTCATGCATATAATTTGACTCGATATATGCTCTTGCTTTGTGAACGGCAAGCTCCGGTGTTAGCTTTTGAATGGGAATAAGCTCTATATAAAGCTCAAAAAGCAGGGCAGCCAGCTTATATTCTCTGAGCAGGGAAATATTTTTAGTTTCAAGCATTCGGTAAAAAATGTCACCCTCATAGTGAAAAACAGAAGGGAGATGGCTGAAATGCTCGCTCTTTTCTCCCGAAAAGCCTATCCATATGTAAGACCAAGGGTCCTCGTTATCAGCAATAAGGCTATATTTTTCACCGGGAAAGGTTATAATGCAGTCGCCCTTTGCGGCTGTGAATTTTCTGCCTTTTTTTATAAGAACACCTTTTCCGCTTCTGATATAGTGGATTAAAGTGTAATTTCTCAAACCGACATAGCAGGTTCCGCCTCGGCGTTGCTCCTGTCCAAGATGAAGCGGATTGAGATCCTTAAGCCCTTGATCGAAAACAAAAATTTTTTGCATTTAAAACAATCTCCTTTTTTACAAATCGAACATTTTGTTTTGTGCGTTTCCGAAACTCTTTAAAAATAAGGGGGTTTCGGGTGTTGATTTTTTGAATTATATCATATATTCGCACATTTTGCAATAGACTTTGCACTCTTTTTTATTTATAATACTTATGAAGTCTTAATCCCAGCGTTTTTTTCATTATTTTTCTTCAATTGATTTTAACAATTGTTATTGACAAATGTTAAAGTGCGTGCTATAATGAACTATCTTAGCAAAAGAAAATCGGAAAGAAAAGATGCCAACTTCAAAATACTTTCAAATGTAATCATAATTTATCAACTGTGAAGGATTATGTGATTATTTGTCATTATTTTCGCCGAGGTTGTGCGTTTTGTGGGGATAAGATACAATTTTGTATTATGTTGAAGGAGAAGAGAATGAAAAAACAGATCAAGCTTTTATCAATTGTTTGGGCTTTTGTTGCCTGTGTTTTTGTTTTTTCCTCTTGTGGGAAAAATGAATCGGGTGCGGCGAGCTTTTTTGATGAATATGTTATAGTAAGAGGAAGTCAGAATATTGATGCTTCCCCTATAAAGAACCGAATAGTTGAAAATGGCGGCCCTTCTCTTGAAATTCTCAATAGCTGGATAGGAAAGGGCGAGACAGAGCAGGCCAAGGAGATTCTCATCGGCGATACAGGCAGAGCAGAGACTACTGCTGCGCTTGAGGGCATGCGCACAGGCGATTATACTGTAAAGCAGGTTGGCGATAAAATAATTATTGTTGGCGGAAGTGCATCGTCTACGATCAAGGCGATACAATATTTTGCAGAAAACTGTCTTACAGAGAAGAGTGGCGTAAACATTCCTGCCGAAGGATATTCGGTTAAGGGAGAATATTTCTTTGAAGAGCTAACTATTGGCGGAGTTCCCATAACAGATTTCAAATTTTATAATGCAGGCACGCTTTGTGACGGAAGAGCTACCTTTGATTGGCTTGCTTCGACGGTTGGAGCTGAAATCGAAACGGTTAAAGAGATGAAGGATGGCGAGCACTACATAATATGTGATGACAGGTCATTAAAAGCCTATGAATTTGAGATAAAGGTTGAGGATGGAAATCTTATCATTCTTGGCAGCTTCAACACGGTTAGAGATGCGCTTAAATATTTTGAGGAGGTTTTTGTTCCGTCTGCCGCAGAAAAGGGAAAGGCCTATGACATCACAGAAAAGGATAACTGCCTTGTTGTGACAGAGGAAAAGGAAATATATACAAAAGATCAGCTGATGAAGGCTCTTGAGGAGATATACAACGATAATGAGCGTTTCATCATAGGTCAAGAGGGCGACCAGGATAAAACACCAAACGAGACTATTCAGAATTTCTATGAGGCATCGGGTAAGAAGCCGGCTCTTATAGGACAGGATCTTGGCTGTTACGGCCTTGTTCTTCGCGAGGTGGATAGATCCTTCTGGAGCCATGTGATATGCGAATATGTTGATTATGCCGCAGAGGGCGGAGTTATCACATTCAGCTCCCATTGGCGCAACCCCACCGGAAACTTTGAGCACAAGTGGGCAGACTGCCGCGGAGAGCTTGGACACGAAGAGGTTTGGAACGAGCTGCTGACAGAAGGAACCGAGCTGAATGCGGAATTTATGGAGCAGATACATACAGATGCGCTGTTTTTAAAGGCTCTGCAGGAAAACGGAGTTCCGATAATATGGAGACCCCTCCATGAGCAGAACGGATCATTCTTTTGGTGGTGCATTGAGCAGGAGGACGGATATGTTCTTCACAGTAGTTATTTTGTTAAGCTCTGGCAATATGTATATAAATACTACACCGAGGAAATGGGACTTGATAATCTGATTTGGGAATTTGCACCCAATAAGACAAATGGCAGAAACTATCAGGATGTTCTTTATTGCTATCCGGGCGATGAATATTGCGATATGGTGAGCCTTGACTGGTATCTTGGTGGTGAATACAACCTGAATGACGACGGAAAGTCATATGAAAGGCTGATGAGCACAGGAAAGATCACAAATCTCAGTGAATTTGGTTTGTCCGATGGTCTTCAAAGCGAAGAACCTGAATATCAGGAGAGAATATTTAACTCCATGAACCTTCTTGAGGATGTAATTCTCAGAATGGTGGACGAGGATGGCTATAAAATGGCATATCTTCTCACCTGGACTGTGGGCAGCCGTGACACCATTGGTTGTATGATGAGAGCAGATAAGCTGATGAACAGCGGATATATTATTGATCTAACAGAAATGAAGAAGATACTTGATTCTTATAAATAATTTACATAAAATCATATAAATAATTTTTCAGGAGGAAGAAATGAAAAAGAAAATTTTATTGGCACTTCTCTTTGCAATGGCATTTGTGATGATTTTCGCAACCGCTGCTTTTGCAAGTGAGGAGAGCACAGAGGCAACCGAGGGTTTAACCGGTTCTTATCCCCAAATGATAGACTGGGAATATGACCCCGACACAAAAACCCTTTATATCACCCCGAATGCAGATAACAAAAACAATGGATATGGATTTACCATAAACGGAACTCAGATATCTGACCCTACAGCTGAGAAATACAACTATTTCTGGGCTTGGAGAGCAAACTATGCTACATATGCCGATGCTGTTGAGCATATCCATGTTTCGGATGATTTTTCGTATTATCATTCCTATCAGCATTCTTCATCTATATTTGCAAACTGGCCTAACCTTAAAACTATATATCTCGGCAAGCTTACAACTAGTTCGGGCAACTGGCAAACCGGTAATTATTGGACAGACCACGGCAACTTTAAAGCCACCTCAGGTTCGGGTGCATTTGCAAACAACCCAAAACTTACAACAGTTTATGGTTATGGTCAAGATCCCGAGACAGGAACTATTAATCTTTCACAGCTCAATTTCAGTGTGAACGGCGGAGTTAGTTCTGCATATAATACAAAATATTTGCTTTATGGAGCAAGCTCTGCTCAAAAGGTTATTCTTCCAACAACCGTTGATAACAAGCTCTGGGATAATATGTTTAATGGATGTACAAGCCTGACAACTGTGGAGATACCAAGTTGGGTAACTGCTATCGATGCAAATGCCTTCAGTGGCTGTACTGCCCTTACATCCATCGAAATACCCGCTTCTGTAACAAGCATCGGCGCATCTGCCTTTGCAGATTGCAGTGCGCTGAAAAGCGTTACCCTTGCAGGAATGGATGAAACAGCACTCACTATCGACAGCACTGCATTTACAGGATGTACTGCAAATTTCAATGTTATCGGCAACGAAATGAAGGAGTTGCTCATTTCTCTCGGTGTTGCTGAGGAGAATATCACTGCGGTTACCGTTATATCCACAGGAGAGCAGATCGATACCAAAGATGCAACCAAAATATCTTTCTCTTGGGAGCTTGACTATAAAGGCGTTCTTACCTTTAAAACAGGATCAGGAAAAACTGTTGATGTAGGAAATGCCGAAAGTAAGATTACAGCATTTAACGAATGGAGAACCCAAACCACAGAGGGACAGTCTGTTCCAAACGAGGATCTTGTTCAGCATATCGTAGTTGAAGATGATTTCATTTATGCTTGGTTCGCTAAAGCTAAGCCCGCTTTCAGTGGTTATAAGAATCTCATATCCATAAATCTGGGGCAGATTTACAGACTCGGTAACTCCTGGACAGGCTACGGCATCTTCCAGG
>JAZUQN010000007.1:0-5589 GCA_045605745.1 Eubacteriales bacterium | reverse complement strand
ACTTATTTTGCCATTTTTACTCCAAAAGAGTAGGTTTATCATCCTAAAATGCTTAAATTCTAACAAAATCATGGTTTTTAGACAATCATATTGCAACCGTATAGCAAATGTATATTAGATGCTTATATATGTCGAAATTAGAAATTCATCTATTTACATAACAATACCTAATGTTTTCGTTACAAACACATCTTATCTAATATATTTGTTCGATGTGTATAATAACAAAAATAAAATTCTGCGTAAAATCAATTTTGTATTCTCTATAAAAGCTTGAGTTGATAATGTAATTTGGCAGTTTCCAGCAAACAGGAGTTTATCGGGGAGTTTGATTTTACAAAAAAGAGCACACTGCAAAGTTTTTACCATACAATCTCTAACCACAGACGAGAGCAGTGTGCGGTGAGCGATTGCTAAGAAGAATTTTCGCAGTGTGCTATTTTTTGCGAAAAGGCATCTCCACGACAAATCAAAATTTATCATTTTTACAAAAAAGCTGAGCCATCGGCTCAGCCTTTTTATTGAATTATTATTTAACAAAATCAAACTCAAAATCATAGATCGACACGGTGTCTCCATCCTTTGCGCCGTGATCTTCAAGCATCTTGATAACCCCGGCGTTTATCAGAACCTTTTGGAAATAACTAAGCGATTCATAATCGCTGAAATTGATTTGTCCAAGCAGATTATATAGCCACTCGCCCTCAACAATAAATACGTCGTTCTCTCGCCTGATATTTGTAACTCTGCCCTCGTCGCTCTTTGCATATTCATCCTCGGGAGCATAGTCACTTTCGTAGATCGTAAGAGGCGGCAAAAGCTTCAGCCTCTCAGCAACCCTCTGCACCATTTCGTCAAGGTTCTCACCGGTAATAGCCGAAACATAGATCATTTCCCAATCATTATCATCAACAAATTTTTCAAATGCCTCAAGGTTAACATAATCTTCATTTATCATATCGCTCTTGTTTGCAACGATGATCTGAGGTCTTGCGGCAAGCTCAGGGCTATATTTTTGAAGCTCATAATTGATCTGCTTTATATCCTCAATAGCGTCTCTGCCCTCAAGCTGTGAAATATCCACAACATGAATCAGAAGTCTGCATCTCTCAACATGGCGCAAAAAGGCGTGACCCAGTCCTGCCCCGTCTGCCGCTCCCTCGATAAGACCGGGAATATCTGCGGCAACAAATCCCTTTTCATCTCCCGTCCTAACCACACCAAGATTGGGTGAAAGCGTTGTGAAATGATAATCAGCAATCTTTGGCTTTGCTGCACTTATTCTTGAAAGAATAGAGGATTTGCCTACATTAGGAAAACCGATAAGTCCAACATCTGCAAGCATTTTCAGCTCCAGCAAAACCTCTTTTTCTTCACCGAGAGTGCCATTTTTCGCAAACATCGGCGTTTGCCTTGTGGGGGTTGCAAAATGCTTATTACCCCAGCCTCCTCTACCGCCCCGGCAGCAAACAAATGGTTCACAATCAGACATATCTTTAATTATCTTGCCTGTTGCAACATCCTTTATAAGAGTTCCCGGAGGGACAAGAATTTCAAGATCTGATCCATTTGCACCGTGAAATTTTGCGCCCTTTCCGTTTTCACCGTTTTGAGCAACAAATTTGCGCTTATAGCGGAAAGCGAGCAGTGTGTTTGAACCCTCATCTATGCGAAATATGATATTTCCGCCATGACCGCCGTCACCGCCATCAGGGCCACCCTTGGCAACATATTTTTCACGTCTGAAGGAAACTGCGCCGTTTCCACCGTTGCCCGCCTTCAGATAAATTTTTATATTGTCTACAAACATCTTTTAACCTCTATTCAGCTTTCGGTATTGGGAGAAATCAATATGAAACCGCTCTTATCGGTAACTGTAAATCTTTCCCCGTCGGATACCTTTAAATACATAAAATTGGTAGAGCCTTCGGATATAAACACCAGCTCCTCTCCCTCAACCCTGAAACGGTTTACAAAGTCAAGCGAGTCATCGGTTAGAGTCAGTATATCACCATCGAGAGTCCAGCTTCCCGAGCCGATATAGCTGCTGAGCATCCCGACATAATAGCTGAAATGCCCGTCCTTTTGGATAGTGATGGTAAAATCACCCCCGAAGCCCTCTTTTTCATAAAGATAAGTTTTTTCCGTAATATCTGTCTCGTTGTTTTTTCGGACAGAAACAAGCGAGCAAGCGGTCATTGAAAAAAGAATGATCAAAGCGGCAAACAAAGCCGTTGTTCTTTTCATAATCGCACTCATTTCTAGTTTTCATCACCCTTCTGCCTTATGATAAGGCGTATCGGAGTACCCTTAAAACCAAAGGTGTCCCTGAGGCAGTTCTCTATATATCTTTGATAAGAAAAATGGAAAAGCTCCACATTATTGCAAAAGATAACAAAGGTTGGAGGCGCAACTGAAACCTGGGTCATATAATATATCTTCAGCCTTCTGCCCTTGTCGGTTGGCGGCTGTGTGCGTATCATTGCATCTCCCAGCACATCGTTAAGCATACCGGTTGAAATTCGCATAAGATTTTGGTTGTGAACATATTTTATCTGCTCAAACAGCTTTACAACTCTTTGGCCCGTCTTTGCAGAAACAAACATAATAGGAGCATATGTCATATAGGCAAGTGCGTTATATACCCTGTCAGTCACCTGCTTCACGGTTGAGTTTTCCTTTTCAACCGCATCCCACTTGTTCATAACCACAATAGACGCTTTCCCTGCCTCGTGCGCAATGCCGGCAATCTTCTCATCCTGCTCGGATATTCCCTTTTCGGCATCAATCATAATGAGACAAACATCTGCGCGCTCAACAGCCATGTGGGCACGAAGAACGCTGTATTTCTCAATTTTATCATCTATCTTTGATTGGCGGCGTATACCGGCAGTGTCGATAAATGTAAACTTTCCGTATTCGTTTTCGATATGAGTGTCAACCGCATCTCTCGTAGTACCCGGAATATTTGAAACAATAAGTCTTTCGGTTCCGAGAATACGGTTTATGATCGAAGATTTTCCGGCATTTGGTTTGCCGATGACGGCAACCTTTATAGAATCATCCTCTTCCTCTTCTCCATCAGCGGGTGGAAGAACGCTGATGCAAGCGTCAAGAAGATCTCCGCTTCCGCTGCCGTGAATCGAAGAAACAGCAATTGGATCGGTATCAAATCCAAGCTCATAAAATTCATAAAATTCAAATGGCAACGCACCAACAGAGTCACATTTGTTAATGCAGGGGACTATCGGCTTGCCGCTTTTTTTCAGCATAACGGCAATTTCTCTGTCATCAGCAACAAGGCCTGCTCTGACGTCGCACATAAACACGATAACATCAGCAGTTTCAATGGCAAGCTCTGCCTGAGTTTTCATTTGGCTCAAAATAATATCATCGCTCTTAGGCTCAATTCCGCCCGTGTCTATGATAACAAGCTTTCTACCCTGCCATTCCGTTTCGCCGTAAATTCTGTCTCTTGTAACACCGGGAGTGTCTTCAACTATAGAGCGGCGCTCGCCGATAAGCTTATTGAAAAGTGTGCTTTTGCCGACATTAGGTCTGCCGACGATAGCAATAATCGGTTTTGACATTTTTATATACTCTTTCTTTTGTAAGTTATTTTATGGGATTGAATATTAGTGCCTCTGAAACCTGTTCTATCGGTATCGAGAACAGAGCAGACGAGCCAAGAGCTGGAACAAGCTCTATGGCAAGCACAAGATGGTCTGCTGTGAAATATATCTCGGGATAGCTCGCATAATCACTCTTATACTGAAGTATCATATCCTCATAATTTGTGTTTTGAAGAAGATCGGGGGTACCTTCAACCATCGTGAAATCTCCGGCGATAAATTTTGATGTTATCACATTAAAATTGCCGATAAAATCATCTTCTTCAATTATTTCACCCTTATTTAGATCAATATTCACGGTATAAACAGGACAATCGGGATACTCGGCCATGCTGGTCATAGAATAAACCGTGTTTTTAACAGAAATAAAGGCACTTGAAATATATGTGACCTCCACATCGCTGACCTCATAATTGAATATGGTATCTTCAATTATATAGATATCAACATCGGGAACATTTAAAATGAACTGTCTTTCGGCAATATCTCGGAAAATTCCATTAATATTGCTTTGTTTTTCTTCATCCTTCATACCGCTGATAACCGGATATCGAAGAACCTTTGTGCTCTTTCTGCCATCATCTGTTGCGTGAACAACAATAATCTCTTCTTTTATCTCAAAAGCTGGAGGGTCATTTATAGCGGCGGTGTCTCTTCCAATATCTTCCGAATCCTTGGTATCAGTGCCGCTGTCCTTTTCTGTGCCGCCGTTTGTGTCTGAGCAGGAAACAACAGAGAAAACGATCAAAAGTGTCAAAAGAAACGCAAAAAATCTTTTCATAATATTACCTCCTAACCGCTTAGCGGTATAAATTTATATTCCAAGCAGTGAGCGAATAAATTCCTCACCGCGTTCTCCCGAAGGGGATATCTTAACATCAAGCTTCTCCGAAAGCTGGGTCGGTGTCATATCGTCAAGAAAAATATCCTCATCTGCCTTAAGCATTGCAGAGGGAATAATAAGCTCCTCGCCAAGCTCACGTCCGCTTAGCTGATCAAGCATATCCTTGCCGGTGAGAAGACCGGAAACCGTGATACTCTCTCCAAAAAAATGATTTATTATCTTAAAAACCCGAACCTTCAGCTTGCCACCTGTCCTTGATTCAACTCTTGCCGCAAGCTCTGAAATACAATCATAAGCGGCAACACCGGTCGCAATGCTCACGCTGCGCCCGAGGGGATATTTTAAATTAAACGCATCAAAATATTCCTCAAAATAATTAAGCTCGCCATCAACCTCGGTTCTGAGAGATGTTATCATACCAACTCCGTTTTCTATCTGTGAATATCCCTCATAATATTCCTCACAAGGAAGCTCTCTCTCTGCTCTAAGATAAAATTCATCAGAGCAATAGAAAAGGTGCGAGCCGTGCTTTTCATAGCACCCAGCGGCAAATTTCTCAACCGTATCGATAACAAATGCACATTCATCCTTTGTAAAAGGTGAAAGAGGATATAGCTTATCTCTGAACTTGGTTAGCCCTGCAGGGACAACCGAGCAGCTAACAAGAGCATCGCCAAGCTTTGAAAGATCGCTCATTGTTCTAAGCAGCTCTGCTCCGTCATTAAGCCCACGGCAAAGTACGATCTGCGTGCAAAGCGAAATGCCGGCATTGGCAAGCCGCTCAAGATAAGAAAGCACCTCTCCTGCCCTTTTGTTGTTCATCATCCGGGTGCGAAGCATAGGGTTCGTTGTATGCACTGATATGTTGACAGGAGATATGTGCATCTTAATGATACGGTCTATATCGCTATCAGAAAGATTGGTGAGAGTTATATAATTCCCGTGCAAAAAGGACAATCTTGAATCGTCATCCTTAAAATAAAGTGTCTTTCTCATACCTCTTGGAAGCTGATCTATAAAGCAAAAAACGCATTTGTTTTCACAGGAATGCTTTTTATCCATAAGAGGTCTTTCAAATTCAAGACCGATATCCTCATATTCGTCCTTACTGAT
>JAZUQN010000006.1:0-10840 GCA_045605745.1 Eubacteriales bacterium | reverse complement strand
ATTCACATCAGCTACGCCCTTTCCGTAATCTATCTCAATGCTATCAACCTTTTCGATCTGTTCACACTCGGAAAGCTCAGAAAAAACAGCCACATCCCCTATCTTTTTCACTCTTGCAGCACAGCTTGAAATTGCATCTGTCAATGAATTTCTAACAGAATGAGTATCATCCAGCGCAAATATCCATTTAGGCAGGGATATATGCACCTCTGAAATCGGGAATTCATGAAGTACCAGCTCAAGAATGTGCTTTATATCCTCGCTATCAAGGTCAAGGCAGCTAACAAGAGCAACAGGAACACCATATTTTCCCTCCAGCTCATAGGCCAGCTCTGTTGCTCGCTGCGTTTCGGGCTCTGCAGAATTCAGTATCACAGCAAAAGGCTTGCCAAGTGCTTTCAATTCTTCAACAACTCGCTCCTCAGCAGCAATGTAGCTTTCTCTTGGTATCTCACCAATAGTACCGTCGGTGGTTATAACCATACCTATGGTAGAATGTTCGCGGATAACCTTTTCTGTTCCGATTTCTGCAGCCTCTGTAAAAGGAATTGGCTCCGCCGCCCAAGGAGTGCTGACCATTCGTGGCTTACCGTCCTCAATATGTCCGATAGCATCGGGAACTATATACCCAACGCAATCTATCATTTTCACCCTCAGGCTCTCACCTTCACCAAGCTTTAATGTAACTGCATCATCGGGTACAAATTTAGGTTCTGTTGTCATAACGGTTTTACCGCTTGCGCTCTGCGGCATTTCATCTCTTGCCCTTGTTCGATCAAACTCATTTTCAATATTAGGCAGCACAACCGAATCCATAAATCGCTTGATAAATGTTGATTTTCCCGTTCTGACCGGGCCAACAACGCCAATGTAGATATCGCCGCCAGTGCGGACTGCTATATCCTTGTAAATAGAATGTTCCGACATATTTTCCTCCCTTTTTTGCTTTTGTCTTTCGTTTAAATATATGGGAAGATTTTAAAATTCAGAACAATTATTTCAAATTTATACTTACGACAAACAAAAAAACACACCCGGGTGTGTTTGATAGGGCTCGAACCCAAACGAGCCATTTAATTTTTCAAAAACCATTATCCATCTTGGCTCGCACTGTCAAATGCGCAGCATTTGAGGGGTTCAAGCCGAATTCTGCACGATAAACAAAAGAAACACACTGGTAGTGTGTTTCTTTTGTTTATGGAGCGGATTACGGGGCTCGAACCCGCCACCTCGACCTTGGCAAGGTCGCGCTCTACCAAATGAGCTAAATCCGCAGAATATTTTTTAATTTGGTGCCTCCGGTCGGAATCGAACCAACGACACGGGGATTTTCAGTCCCCTGCTCTACCAACTGAGCTACAGAGGCATAAAATCCACTGCCAAGACAAACAAAAAATGGCGACCCGAAGGGGACTCGAACCCCTGACCTCTAGCGTGACAGGCTAGCGTTCTAACCAACTGAACTACCGGGCCAAATATGGTGGGAACAATAGGGCTCGAACCTATGACCCTCTGCTTGTAAGGCAGATGCTCTCCCAACTGAGCTATGCTCCCATGTTTGCCGCCACCAACCGTGACAACGGTATATATTATATCACTGCATTTCATATTTGTCAAGTACTTTTTTCATTTTTTATTACATTTTATTTTCATCATTTAAAGGATACTTTGCATTGACTTTGCCAAATAAATGTGATATACTATAATTACAGAGGAGGGATTGACAATGGGAAGATTGCTTGGTTCACACGCATCCGATGACGGCTTTGATCGTTCAGATCTAAATAAATGTCCCGATTGCGGTTGTTTTTTTGCGCAAAACAACTGCCCACTCTGCGGGAAAGAGTGTCCTGAAGAAATGAGGGCAGGAAACAGAAAGCCTCCGAAAATAAAGCGACATCGAAACGGAAGCAACAGGGTGACCTTTATAGATTGGTATCACAGCTGGTGGTTTATCATTGTTATGATGTTCTTTTTCCCTCTTGGCGGCATCATTCTTTTAGCAAGCAGCCCACACAAAAGATCCTCCAAAATCATTTTTATAGTTCTTGCTATAATTTACGGCATTATTTCAAGCTTTGGTATAGGGAATCTAATAAATAAATTTACAGATTACTTTGAAAAAACGGTAAATACTTCCCTCTCCAAAACCGAATATATGGCAAAATGCGAATATATTGAGCCCGAAGAATATTACAGACTGGTAGGCGAATATGAGGGCAAGTATCTATCAACCTCTTTAAAGGTTGAAAAGAAGATAATTGGAGGGGAATCACCTTACGGTGATGATAATGAAACCTACTATCTATGCCACGGGCAGGACGAAAACGGTGAAGCTTACTCCATAATTATCCGTGACTGCATAATTGGCAAGAGCATTAATTTGATAGCCGGAGACATAATAACGGTCTATGGCCAAGGTGCAGGAAATGTCACGATACACGATAGCGCATTTAATACTCATCACGCTGTCTGCATCAATGTGGCATACATTAAGTAATAAGAAAAATAATAAAAGGCTGATTTGCAAATCAGCCTTTTCTTTGTCATAGTATTCCTCGAAAAGTTCATTCGGGGTGCATTCAAGAATATCACAAAGTGCTCGAAAATTCTCATATTTTATTCCTGATGTGCGATTATTCACCATATTGTTGAAATTTTGATAACTAAGACCAAGTTGGATATATAACCAATACTTAGATTTTCCTTTTTCTTTTAAAATATCAAGTACCCTAAGTTTCTATTAATTCCCGATGTGAATCCAAACAGTGTTTATGCTGATTTTGTATATACACTTTATAATTCCGGAATTTTAAAAGGAAAAGGGCCTGATAAAAGTTTTGACGGTTTTGATGAAATAAAGCGCTGTGAGGCGGTGACAATTATCAGCAGAATGATTGATGTTGCACAAGCAAACAACAATTAACACACTAAAACATTTAATCATACACAAAATATGCACACAAAAAAGGACGAGAAAGCATCTCGTCCTTTTTACTTGTCTTGATAGCTAAAATCGCTATTTTTCCTCTTTTTTGTAGTCACCATAGCACATCCTGTCATAATGTGGTCAAATCCATTTGAATGAAGAAGATTAAATGCTTCGGCAAGGCTAACACCGGTTGTTACAACATCATCAATAAGAATGACAACCTTCCCTTTAGCAGCACTCGCCTTTTCGCTGAGCATAAAAGCTCCCTTAACATTCTCCCGGCGTTGCTTATCATTAAGAGACTTTTGCTCTTTGCCCCCATTTCGGCGTTCCAACATGGGAATATACGGTATACCGCATTTTGAGGCCAGCAATTTGCAAAGTCTTTCGGCATGATCATATCCATATTCTATTATATTTTTATCAATTCTCGGTACATTTGTTAAACAAAACTGAAAATCAGGATATTCTGATATAAAATTTAACAAAACATTGGCCATTTGACTTGCCAAAAGCATTTCACATTTTCTGTTCGACCACTTTTTAAAGCAAAATAAAAGTCGGTTTTCAACGCTTTCGGGATCACTGTTATATGCACAAAGCTTTATAAGTGTTTTGCAACCTACTCCCTTTAAAACTCTCGGCACACATCTGCAATCAATAAAAGCCCTGCCACATATTTTGCATTTCATAAGCTTTGCTTGCTCAAAGGCTGCTCTGCAATCCTTGCACAGCGCATCATTGCCTTTATCTCTGATTCTTTTTGGCGCAGGCTCAAGCATACGATCACAACCCACACATTTTGGGGGAAATATATAATCTATAAGATTCATTCTATTCCTCCGCAAATTTTTGAAGCCTTTTTTGAAGTCCTGTATAACGCATAGATTGACGGTTGTTTTCCACCATCTTCTTTATACATTCCTCTTTCCCAACAAGAATAACCATATTTTCAGCACGAGTAACCGCTGTATAAAGAAGATTTCTTGTCATAAGCATTGGTGGGCAAGCGTACATAGGTATTATAACGATTGGATATTCACTGCCCTGGCTTTTATGAACGGTTATTGCATAGGCGTGATCTATGTCATCAAGCAGTGAAAAATCGTATGTAACCCTTCGGTCATCAAAGCTTATAAGCATATATTGCTCAGATCGGTTGATCTCCGTAATAATTCCAATATCGCCGTTAAAAACACCAAGTCCGCTTCGGCTAACGCTCTCCCACTCAAGATCATAATTGTTCTTTGTCTGCATAACACGGTCGCCCTCTCTGAATATGCGCTCGCGGTGCTTAAATTCTCGTTTGCCCTTTTCCGATGGGTTCAAATTTTCCTGCAAAATCACATTGAGATTATCCGTTCCTCCGTGCCCCCTCCTTGAAGGAGTAATAACCTGAATTCTGCCAACAGTGTCTGCACCATATGTTTTCGGCAATCTGTTTTTGCAAAGATCCGCTATAGTTAGAGCGATATCCTTGTCATTTTCTCTGGCAAGGAAAAAGAAATCATTGTCCTTAACCGAAAGATTCGGGCATCTGCCCTCGTTTATTGCGTGAGAATTGGTAACAATAAGGCTTTTTTCAGCCTGTCTGAATATAACATCAAGCCGCACGATTGCAAATCTTTCGCCTGCAATAAGATCTCTCAGAACATTGCCTGCCCCAACCGAGGGAAGCTGGTCGGCATCGCCTATCAAAATCACTCTTGCCCCCGGCTTGACAGCCTTAAGAAGTGAGCAAGCAAGTGCACTGTCGATCATAGAAGCTTCGTCAACAATAATAACGCTTTCATCAAGATAGTTTCTGTCATCCCTCAGAAAAACAGCTTTTTCGCCATCTCCATATTCCATTTCAAGAAGGCGGTGTATGGTTTTTGCCTCACAGGAGGTAGCCTCACTCATTCTCTTTGCGGCTCTTCCGGTTGGAGCTGCTAAAGCAACCTGCATATCCATTCTTTCAAATATGCCCAGCAGTGCTCGTACAACCGTCGTTTTTCCGGTACCGGGGCCACCTGTGAGTATCATAACGCCACTGCCGAGAGCCTCAGCAATTGCCAATCTTTGCTTTGGCGCATACTTTATCGATGAACAAACCTCTTCCCTATCAATGAATCTTTCGATATCATCATAGTCTATTTTGGGGCATAAATTATCAATCACCGTCAGCTTGTTCGCAATAAAGCATTCAGCTTCATATGCGTCTCTTGTATAGACATATGTGACTCCCCCAAACACAGAGTATTTTATCCTGCCGGCGGAAATGAGCATATGATACGCTTCTTCTGCCTTTTCAAGAGTGACCGACAACATCTGTGCACAAGCCTCGATCAGCTTATCTTTTGGCAAACACACATGACCGTTTTTTGCCACATTATGAGAAAGAATATACTGCATTCCACTCATTATTCGGCTCTGTGAGTCTGGAGCTACACAAAGCATTGATGCCATAGCATCTGCTTTTTCAAAGCTTATACCATCTATATTATCGCACAAAATATATGGGTTTTTCTTTGCCATATCAACGGCTTCGCTTCCCCATTTTTTGTATATTTTAACCGTTGTAGCGGGGCCGAAATATTCTCTGAAAAACAGCATTGTTGAGCGCATACCTGCCTCAGCCTTAAAGCTATCCGACATTTCAAGTGCTTTTTTTCTTGAAATGCCCGGAATCTGCGCAAGCCATTCGGGATGATTTTCAATAACATCAAATGAATCCTCCCCAAATTCTTTTACGATCTTTATAGCAGTTTTCGCCCCTATACCCTTTATTGCACCGGAGGCAAGATAGCGCAAAATTGAATCCTCGTCTGCCGGGAGCTGTTTTTCATAGCTGTCAACTTTGAATTGCCTGCCGTATTTTGGGTTATGAACCCACATTCCCGTGATAGCAAGGTGCTCGCCTTCGCCAACGTACGGTAGTGTGCCCACTATAGTCATAAGCTCGCCGCCATCGGTGGCAAAATCACATATGGCGTATCCATTTTCATCATTTGAGTATATAACTCGTTCAACACTGCCGGAAATACATTCCTTTGCACCGTTTTCTCGTTCAATTGATTCAAACATATCATGCACTCCTTTCTAAGCATAGTAAATATATCTAAATTTTAAGTATTATCAATCCAAATCTATAATTTCGGGGCTGTCATAAATTATACAGCCCCAATTATTTTATTTCAGCTCAGACTTAAGTGCCTCTGCCAGATCCGTCTTTTCCCAAAGAACATCAATATCCTCGCGGCCCATATGACCATACGCTGCGGTTGCTTTGTATATCGGACGACGGAGGTCAAATTTTTTGATTATTGCAGCCGGACGAAGATCTACCAACTTCTCTACTGCCTCTGATATTCTGTTTTCATCCTTTTTTGCTGTTCCAAAAGTGTCAATCATAACAGAAACAGGCTTTGCAACGCCAATTGCATAGGCAATCTGAACCTCGCACTTCTCTGCAAGTCCTGCAGCTACAATATTCTTAGCAATATATCTTGCTGCATATGATGCACTTCGGTCAACCTTTGTTGGGTCTTTACCCGAAAAAGCACCACCACCATGACGGGAATATCCGCCATAAGTATCAACAATGATCTTTCTTCCCGTCAGGCCGCTATCGCCCATTGGACCGCCAACAACAAATCGACCTGTGGGATTGACAAGTATCTTTGTATCTTCATCCATCATCTCACACGGAATGATAGGCTTTATAACATTTTCAATTATATCGGATCTTATCTGCTCAAGAGTTACGCTGTCGCTATGCTGAGAGGACACAACAACGGTATCCACACGCTCAGGCTTATCATCAATATACTCAATTGTAACCTGAGTTTTTCCATCAGGTCTGAGATAATCAAGCGTACCATTCTTTCTCACATCGGTAAGCCTCTTTGCAAGCTTATGTGCAAGAGAGATGGGCAGAGGCATAAGCTCGGGAGTCTCGTTGCAGGCATAGCCGAACATAAGACCTTGGTCACCGGCACCTGTATCAAATTCATCAGCGGTTTCGCCATTCTTTGCCTCAAGTGACTTATCAACGCCCATAGCAATATCGGGCGACTGCTTATGTATAGAGCTGATAACGCTGCAGCTATCGCAATCAAAGCCATATTTTGCTCTGTTATATCCGATTTCACGAACAGTCTCACGGACAATTTCCTGAATATCTATGCTTGCATTTGTGGTGATCTCACCCATAACCATAACAAGGCCTGTTGTAACACAAGTTTCGCAAGCAACGCGGCTCATCGGATCCTGTTCCAAAATGGCATCGAGAACAGAGTCAGAAATTTTATCGCAGATTTTATCGGGGTGTCCCTCTGTAACAGATTCTGAAGTAAAAAGTACCTTTTTCATTTTAAAATCCTTTCCTATATCTGATTCCATATCAAAAAACTCCCTCGGCGCACCGAGGGAGAATAAACACTTTGCTCATTACTCATCTCTCGGGATTTAGCACCTTGCATAAAAGCAGGTTGCCGGGCTTCACAGGGCCAGTCCCTCCGCCACTCTTGATAAGATCAGATCAGTTATTAATATGCCTTGGATATTATACAACATTTTTCGATAAATTTCAATAGTTTTTCAAAAAAACCATATATTTTTCTTTAAAATCAGAAAAGCCCTATTAAAAGCTTAACTGCCCATGAGCCGGCAGTCATCAAAATTCCGGCTGTCAATATGCCAAGGAAAACAAAGAAAAAAGACTTCCAAAACTTCATTTTCATCAATGCTGCAATGAGGGAGCCTGTCCAAGCTCCGGTTCCGGGAAGAGGGATAGCAACGAAAATGAAAAGTCCAACATAAGCATATTTTTCTATTTGACCTTTATGCTTATCGGCTTTAGCCTCAACCCAATTGGCTATCTTCGAAATTCCCTTGATTTTTTTCATCCAATCAAGCACAGCGCTAACAAATAAAAGAATTATCGGCACAGGGAGAATATTTCCTAAAACGCTTAGAAAATAGGTTTCTACAATGCCCATTCCAAGACCAGTTCCCAGCGGAATTGCGCCTCTGAGCTCGATTATCGGTATCATAGAGCATACAAATACGCACAGCTCTTTTCCGAGAGTTTCAAATAGAAAATTTGATATTGCCTCTACCATTTTTTACCTCATTAAATATGCAAAATTTTTGATACCCTCTTATATAAAAGCAGTGTCGCTGCAGAGCAGGCTATAGATTTAAGAAAATTAAAGGGCATAACTGCAAAAATTATCAGTGTCTTAAGGTCAACAATCGAAGCATTGACCGTGGTACCCATAGATACAATGGTTTCAAGGGGCAATTCATAAAGTTTTGAAAAAGCAGGAACAAGAACAAAATAATTCATAAGTGCTCCGACAAAAACAAGACAAATTGTTCCGGCGGTCATGCCTATAATAGCATTTTTTAAAGTTTTTTTATGTTTATATATCAGTGCTGCAGGAAGCACGAATGCACAACCTGTAACAAAATTTGCAAATTCACCCACAAAAGCTGTGGTGGTGCCATCAAGCAAAAGATTAATAAGATTTTTTATCAGCTCCATTAAAGCTCCGGCAAGGGGGCCTAACGCAAAGCTGCCTACAAGTATTGGGATCTCACTGAAATCAAGCTTATAAAAAGGCGGTGCAAACCAAAGCGGCAATTCAAAAAGCATCAGCACAGCCGCCACTGCGCTTAGTATTCCTATTTTTGCGATATATTTTAAATCAATTTTCCTTTTCATATTTACCTCTTTTCTCATCCGGACTTCATAAAATTTACATTTCTAAAAATTCAACCTAACAGCTTTTGCATCAAAGCTGTTTGAAAAAATTTTTGCATGTAAAATTTCTCTTCACCGTCGGCACAGGAATCTAACCTGTTCGGCGCATTTATGCGTTTGCGGGCTTGTTTTGAGGCATTTTGCCACAAAAAACTCACCGCCGGTAAGGATTTTCACCTTTCTCAAAGAATATGTTTTTAATTTTTATAATATTCAGAAACGCCGAGGCGACAAAGCCACCTCGGCGTTTCCTTTTTATGGCTTTAAGTTAATTATATTAACCTAAATTATTCGTTGATCTTGGAAACAACGCCTGAACCAACTGTTCTACCACCCTCACGGATAGCGAAACGGAGACCTTCCTCAATAGCGATAGGAGTGATAAGCTCAACGCTCATAACAACGTTATCGCCGGGACGGCACATCTCAACGTCAGCGGGAAGACCGATAACGCCTGTAACGTCGGTTGTTCTGAAGTAGAACTGAGGTCTGTAACCAGCGAAGAAGGGCTTAGAACGGCCGCCTTCCTTCTCAGTAAGAACGTAAACCTGACCATCAAACTTTGTGTGGGGGTTTACAGAGCCGGGCTTGCAGAGAACCTGTCCGCGCTCGATCTCGTCCTTAGCAACACCACGGAGAAGAAGACCAACATTGTCGCCTGCTTCAGCCTGGTCAAGGAGCTTGTGGAACATTTCAACACCTGTAACGGTTGTCTGTCTTCTCTCTTCTGTAAGACCGATGATCTCAACTACATCGTTAACCTTGATTGTACCACGCTCTACACGACCTGTAGCAACTGTACCACGGCCGGAGATGGAGAATACGTCCTCGACAGGAAGGAGGAAGTCAAGGTCAGCCTTACGCTCAGGAGTAGGAATGTAGGAGTCTACATTTGCCATGAGTTCAAGAATAGGAGCATACTCGGGGGAAGAAAGATCTGTGCTTGTGGACTCGAGAGCATCACGAGCAGAACCGCGGATGATCGGAATATCGTCACCGGGGAACTCATAAGAGCTGAGAAGGTCACGAATTTCCATCTCAACGAGATCGAGAAGCTCATCATCGTCAACAAGGTCAGTCTTGTTCATGAATACAACGATTGCAGGAACACCAACCTGACGAGCAAGAAGAACGTGCTCACGTGTCTGCTGAAGAGGTCCGTCTGTACCTGCAACAACAAGGATAGCACCGTCCATCTGAGCAGCACCTGTGATCATGTTCTTAACGTAGTCGGCGTGGCCGGGGCAGTCAACGTGAGCATAGTGACGATTTTCTGTCTCATACTCAACGTGACGAGTGTTGATTGTGATACCTCTTGCTCTCTCCTCGGGAGCGTTGTCGATCTGGTCATATGCCATGAACTCAACATTGCCTGCAGTGAGAGAAAGTGTCTTTGTGATAGCAGCTGTAAGAGTTGTCTTACCGTGGTCAACGTGACCGATAGTACCAATGTTTACATGGGGTTTCGTTCTTTCGAATTTTTCCTTAGCCATTGCTAAAATCCTCCTAAATATATAAATTATTTTTATTTTGCAAATAGAAATTACTTCTTTGCACGAGCTGTGATGATAGACTCCTGAATGGACTTAGGCACTTCTGCGAAGTGGCTGGGCTCCATAGAGTACTGTGCACGTCCCTGAGACTTTGAACGAAGGTCGGTTGCATAACCGAACATTTCGGAAAGCGGAACATGAGCAAGGACTTCTGTTACGCCTGTGCCGGGCTCCATGGACTGGATAGCACCGCGGCGAGAGTTGAAGTCACCAATGATATCGCCGAGATAGTCATCGGGAGTGATAGTTACAACCTTAACGATAGGCTCTGTAAGCACGGGATCTGCAAGCCTCATAGCTTCCTTGAATGCCATAGAACCGGCAATCTTAAATGCCATTTCGGACGAGTCAACCTCATGGTAAGAACCATCATAAAGGGTAACCTTAACGTCAACAACGTTATAGCCTGCAAGAACACCGTTCTGCATTGCGCCCTGAATACCCTGGTTAACAGGCTCGATGAATTCCTTAGGAATTGCTCCGCCTGTAACAGAGTTAACAAACTCATAGCCTGCTCCGGGCTCATTGGGTTCAAGAGTGATCTTAACATGACCGTACTGACCGGAACCACCGGACTGTCTCTTATACTTGCATTCGTGGTCAACC
>JAZUQN010000005.1:0-6066 GCA_045605745.1 Eubacteriales bacterium | reverse complement strand
AACGGTCTCGGCAAGGACGCTGCTTACATCATTTCCAGAATAAACGGCTTCACATATGTAAAGACAGAGTTCGACCCCTATACCGAGTCTGTTAAGGTTCTTGAGGAGAAGGCTTTCTCCACAGGCGACAGAGCAAAGGTTAAGTGCTATGGTTCGGACAGCGTTCCGGAAGGCGTTGCTATTATGCGCCTTGAGAATGTTGGCGTTTCCATTACAGGTAACTCCACTAACCCCACTCGTTTCCAGCACCCTGTTGCAGGAACATATAAGAAGTGGTGCCAGGAGAACGGCGTAAATTACTTCTCTGTTGCTTCCGGTGGCGGTACAGGCCGAACTCTTCACCCTGATAACATGGCTGCAGGCCCTGCTTCCTACGGTATGACAGATACTCTAGGAAGAATGCACAGCGATGCGCAGTTCGCAGGCTCTTCCTCCGTTCCCGCACACGTTGAGATGATGGGACTTATCGGCGCAGGTAACAACCCCATGGTTGGTATGACTGTTGCAGTTGCAGTTGCTATCGAGGAAGCTGCAAAGTAAGAGGAATTAACGGTCGCTTCTCCAAAAGCTCCGCAAAAATTTTTATATTAAAAAAGCCACAGGGCATTAGATGTCCTGTGGCTTTTTCCTTGTGCAATTTTCCTCTGCGCAGTTGTTACAATTGCTTTCCCAATTCTCAGATGTGCAGCATTTTAGATAGTCACATTCATCACAGCAACATATAATTGGTTTGCCATCCTTGTCAAAATGTTCTCCGTTTCCAAGGCAATCCTTGCCGTGATTTCCGGGGGTAAGAATAGTTCCTGTTACATCAATAATCATATTTTCTCCTTAAAGCTATAAATGGACCGATATTGGTCCCATTATAGTACACAATAAATATATAATCAAGATGAAAGTGCTGATTTTAGTTCTTTTTTGAGGAGATTTATTATGGGTGAACAAAAAGTAAAACAGGATGCTATCTTTATTGGTGCTAACATAAAGAGAATCAGAAAAGAGAAGCATATAAAACAGGTTGACATTGTTCGAAAAATGCAACTTCAAAATGTTGATATAACTCGTGAATCTCTTGTTAAGATCGAGCGTGGTATTCAGCATATATATGCCAGCCAGTTGAAAGCTATAAAGGAAATTCTTGATACAACATATGATGAATTGTTAAAATAGGGACGAAATTACTGCGAAAAGAAATGTTGATAGTAGTTTTCTATATAATTTTACATCTTCTTTATTATTGAAAGTAAATAAAAAACAGACATTCAATCGAATGTCTGTTTTTTATTTAAAATTCCTACCAACCAAATAATCGAGGGAAACATGATAAAAGTCAGCAAGCTTGATGGCAGCCCATAGGGGTAACTCTCTTTCTCCGCGTTCATAACGCTGGTATACTGTGAGTTGCATATTTAGATAATTGGCGATATCTTTTTGAGTTTTGTCTCTGTCTTCTCTAAGGTCACGGACACGGCGATATAGCATTTTCTCACCTCTTAATTATCTATTTAAAAACATTATACAAAAAACACCGAAAGGTGTTGACAAATAACACCGTTCGGTGTTATAATATGTTGAAAAATGTTAATAATAACCGATTTTAAAGGAGAGTATTTTATGGTATGGAAATGTAAGAATTGCAATGCAGAAAATTTGAATTCAGAATGTTTCTGTTTATATTGCGGTCATGAAAATCTTGTGCAAAACAATGATAAGAATACATTTTTAATTTATTGCTCTGCGTGCGGTAGCGAGAATGACAGAGAAAACTTGTTTTGCGCTAAATGTGGGAATAACTTAAAATCGCCATATCCAAAAAAGGAAAATCAAATAAATTTTAATCTTGTGATAATAAAAGCAGTATTGTTATTGTTGGCATTCGGTATTGCAGGCTTTTCGATATATAATATTGTTGACTTAAATCTATACTTAAATGATATTGGTATGCTTAATCCTAAAGCTGAAAAAATCGAAAGTGAAATTTTTAGTTGGTGGGGAGGTATAGGGCTTTCAATCGTTAGCTTAATTATAGGTCTTATCATTCCAGTGTATGATGAAAAAGGAGGCAAATAAAGGTATGTATTGTTCTCAATGTGGTAAAGATTTTGAAGATCAATATCGTTTTTGTCCTGAGTGTGGTAACATATTGATTATTGATGAGAAAACATCTTTTTCAAATAATAAAAAAGCAAAATCTCCGAAAAACAGATGTAAAAAAAATCCAAGTATCTTTCTAGCTTTTGCAATTGTTTTGCTGATATCAATAATAGTGTGCTACATAAAGATTGATTTTAATAAAACAACAGATTTTGATCCTTCTTACAATGAAGATGTGAGTTTGGATATATCATATGAGCATGACATTGCGGCTACATTGCCGGGAGAGGGACAATATGATACATTGCTTGCATTCGGTGACGGTTATTTTTTGGTAAGCAGGTGGTTTGAAAACTATCAAGAAGCATATACAGAATACGGTATTATAAACGAAGATGCTGTATGGTTGATTCCTTTGTCTAAAAACAATTCGATTGCCCGAGCAGTAGATGGATTTAGCCCATATGCAGAATCATATTATGACTTAAAGTTTGATTATGTAAATGATGGAATGTTTATTGTTAGACGGCAATGTTGTATATTCCCAGAATCAATTGACTTTTATAACTATGCAGAATCATATATTGCTAATGGTGGGTGTTATGTTATAAATGCTGAAACCGGGGGTGCGTACAGTGCCGGGGCATTTGTGACAAAATATCATGATGGATATTGTTTCTATCTTGCAAATCGATTCGGGAAAATTATACGAATGGATAAAAACGGCAATACGATAGAATTAACAAATGAAGGAAAAATTCCGTGGGGCGAACCTTCAAACGGTTTGATTTATATTAACAAAAAGTTTTATGATATCAAGACTGCTGAAGTTAAAATAGATCTAAGCAAATATGATATTGTTTCAGAGGGAACAAAAAAATTTGATAATGACAAACAATTTTCATTTACATTCAGAAACCCTGCAGGCACATATTATTCAGTAACTATTGATATGGACGGTAATTTTGTTGATGAGCCGCAGAAATTGGGTTAAGTAAACAGGTTGAACTATTCATGAGGTTTAAATATGGAAAATATAGTTTCTAACAACAAAAAGTATACCACAATTCTTTTATTAGCTATTGTAAGCATTCTTTCAGTTTTGATTATACCTGTTTGTAATTTGTATTATGATGAAGGAATTTTGCCTAAATTTGATTATTGGGCCTTCGGTGAGGTATTAGAGGAGATTGCAGATGATCCTGAAGATGCGTTTCATTATTATTATGTATGCCTTACTATATTTTCCTTTGTAGCATCATTGCTTTTACTATTGTTTGCTTTTTGTAAGATAAAAAAGATGATAATTGTTACTTGTTTTGGTGGAATTATTTCTATGGTATATAAGCTGATTGATTTTATTAATGGATATGGTGTTGATGATGTTATTGGTCTGGATACAGGTGAAGTATGTATAGGATTTTGGATTTCCTTAGCTATTTTTGTTGTATGCTTAATTTATTCTTTTTCAATAGAAACCGTCCAAGAAAGACCAGAAGAATAAATTTTCAAAAATCAGTAATAAACTTAAGTTAATCAGGGGGTAAATTTAAATGTTCAATAATATTGGTGGAAAAATTAAAACATATGCAACTGTAGTAACAACGCTTGGTATAATTGGTTCAATTTTTGCTGGCATTGCATTGGGATCAAGCGGTGGAACCAGTACTTCGGTGGCATTTATTATTATGGCAGTTGGTTGTTTGGTTTCTTGGTTATCATCTTTTTTGTTGTACGGTTTTGGCGAGCTTATTGAGCAAACAACCATCATAGCACAAAATACTCAAAGAGGTTACTATAAATCACTGAGTTATGATGAGGAGGACATCAAAGAATCTGTCGAAGATAATAATCATCAAGAGTCAAAGCGGTATTGTGAGAAATGCGGCAGAGAAATGTATTCTGATGTTTGTTTTTATTGCCAAGAAGAAGCCGAGAGCGAACTTGAAAACCGAGAGTATTTTGATGTGCAATGTCGTTTTTGCGGTGATACATTATCTTTAACAAGTGAAGAAAAAAACGATCCGAATTTTAAGTGCCCGTTTTGTAATATGCCTATAAACAGAAGATAAAAACCATAAATAAAAAGCAGTTGCAATTTTAAATTGCAACTGCTTTTTTAAAAATAATTTTATTGTTGTTTCGATTTGTTTTTTGATTGTTTATTATCTGTCAAATCAAAGCTGATGCCAAGGATGAATTTAATGGTATCCTCAGCGGCACTGCCATCAAGGGCTATGGTCAGCCAATGTGATTTATTAATGTGATATGCCGCATAGATTCCCTCTTCCTGCCAAAAGGAGGGAAGTATCTCATCGGCACATTTCAAATTGACTATGTCGATTATGCCATCTTCTTTGATTCCGAGCTTTGATTTTTTAACAGTCATCATAACAGCAAACCATTTGCGGTTTGAGGTATGCCTGAAAACTGCGGTTGCCATATCCTTTTCAAATGGGTAGTCCGCTTTAATATTATATAAATCAAAAACCAACGCTTCAAATTCTGCTCTTGTCATATCCTTTTCATCTGACGTTTTCTTTATTTTATCATAAATCAAAAAAATATTCAATAGCATATAAAGATTCAAAAAATGTATTGCAAACGAAATGTAAAAATGATAAAATATAAATGATAAATCATATTTAAAAGGAATGTTTGTATATGAATTTTTTTGAAATTGCTGAAAATCGCCAATCCTGCAGAAATTATGATGCCGAACGGACTGTTGAAAAGGAAAAAATCGATGCAATTCTGGAGTCTGCCAGGCTTGCACCCTCTGCCTGCAACGGACAGCCATATCATATAACGGTTTGCAGTGGAGATAAGGCAAAAAGCGTTGTAAAGGCCTGTCAGAAGATGGGAATGAACAAATTTGCTTCTGACGCTCAGGTTATAATCGTAATTTCAGAAGAGCCTTACGTGGCTTCAGCCAAAATAGGATCTAAGGCAACAGGCATAGATTATCGCTCTATTGATATTGGTATTCTGGCTGCTTATATAACCGCCGAGGCAACTGCAAGAGAGCTTGGAAGTTGTATTTTGGGCTGGCTTGATGACGGAAAAATTCGTGATATCTGCAGCCTTCAGGGAGCTGTACGTCTTGTTATCACAATTGGATATCCACAGCAAGGCGATAAGCTGAGAGCGAAAAACAGGAAAGCAAAGGAAGAGCTTATCAGCTTTTTGGAGAATTGATCTCCCAATATGAACTTGGAGGAGGGAAGTTATGCAGGTGGGAATAACTCAAAAGTATTTTACTCAAAAAAGCTGGACGGTTTTTGAGATCATTTGCATCATTGCTGCTCTTTATTCTGCTTATGTTTCAGTTTATGTTTTTGGGGGAGGTTCTATTGGCTTTGCGTTTTTTTCGATTTCTATTGGTTGCTTTGCGATATCAAAAACAACAAAAATAACTGCCGAGGATGTTGAAGATGAGCTTGCAAGGCTTATAAGAGATAATAAGCTGCAAATTGATAAAGAAAATTCGATTTGCATATATGATCTTGCAATAAATCCAATTAAAAAGGGGCGTGACGGTACATTTCGCAGCAGGTCATATGTCATCTCAAATTTTGAATTTTCTGAGAATATAAAAATCACGGTATATCGAATAGATCTTTTCGACCATGTTGTGAATGAGGATATATATATAATTCCAGAGGGGGAGTCTCTTTGTCTAAGCTCCGAGAAGCTTGAAACTCCAAACGGAAGCAAGGAGATATTTTGCCTTAGAAGTGCTGATGGCGCATTTAGCATTCCTGTTCGTATAAATGCGATGGATGCTTGGAATATAATTGAGAGAGTTTGTGGTGGCAATCTGTGAGAAAGCAGTAATAAATTTTGATTTATCGGGGAGTTAGTGGTGGCTAACCTGTTAAAGTTTTGATAAAACTTTTGGGGAAGTTTTTGGGAGCCGGCGACATCGCCGGTCGCCTCCGCAGAGGCGAAATGCCCCGAGCGGCATTTCTT
>JAZUQN010000004.1:0-9233 GCA_045605745.1 Eubacteriales bacterium | reverse complement strand
CTTGCCAACAGCAATTCTGTTTTCGATTGTGAGTCCGTTTATATCAACGAATTCAACCTTTCCTGCCTTAACCATATCGTCGAGCATAAATTCAAGCACTCTGCGAGCCTCTGCGGAAATGATGGGGCCAATGCCGTCGCCGCCGCAAACGCCTATGCGCAGGGTATCAAGGGCACTGTAATCAACAAAATCGCCCTGAGCCTTCATATCCTCAACTCTTGTGAGCTGATCTTCAAGAATCTTTCTGAATTTGACACAAGCCTCTTCAAGCTGTGCATTATAATTGTTTGACATTTTTCTTACTTCCTTTGCTGATTTTTTATATAGAGTGATTTAGAATCGTTATTGTATTTATTTTATGAAAAAACCAACGCCCTCGCCGACCTTTTTACCTTCACAAAGCCTTTCGGCGTATGCGCGGCGAAGAGAATTGTTCCTTGGCAGCATTTCATAGGGCAGTATATGAGCATCTCCGAAAATTCTCCAAAGATCGTGAGATTTTTCCGGCTCTATGCGATCAAAAACGGTGAAATCATGCATAAAATCAACGATATTTGACTTTGGCGAGAGCATATTTTCATGCTCCGGATATATAAGCCAGGAAATGCACATAAAGAGCGATGGACCATCTCCAAAATAGTCTTTGAAAAATTCCTTGGCTCTCGCATAAGATGCCTCGCGCACATCCTTTGTCAGTGGAAGTCCGCCACCGGGAATATGCACAGAAACAGCCTTCATATCCGGTGTCAGATGAACATCCCCTTCGTCATATGTATATCCGAATTTGACAAGCTCATATTGGAATCTGCCAATGCCAAATATCTTCATATCAAAAAAGTATTTCCACCATGTTCCAACATGGCATCCCCACACATGGTCGGTGTCATAAAATTCATAGAGCTTGTATTTAAATTCGCTTACTGTGTCTATCCATATCTGTTCGTCGATGCCCTTTGCGGCATATTTCTCTCTCAGTATTCTTGAAAGCAGTATATCAAGCACAAGCCTTGCAGTTTGCCAAGGTGTTCCAAGCCTTGCGGCTATGGTCACGATGGCTGCGTGGCAGGAAACATATTCCTCCGTGCCGCTTTTAGCATAAGTGTCGAGGTGCTTTTTTATGACAGACATTGCTTCTTCATTGTCAGAGAGCTTGTCGAAGCAATCTATGATAACCGGCTTTGATTCTTCGGGATATTCAAATTGATCTAAGAAATTTATTAAAAATTCACGCATTTTTTCACCCATTATTCTTTGTATAATTAAGCATACCACCTGCGGAAAGGATGGCTCTCTGTCTTGCTGTGAGATCAAGCTTTAGGGGTATCTTGCAGCCGCACTCGCACTCAAGATAGAGTTTATCCGAGCCTGCAACGCCCTCTGCAAAGCCTTTAATTGTCAGCTTTGCGCCTTCCTTTAGCTTATCATAGTCCTCGGGATTTTCAAAGGTCATCGGAACTATGCCAAAATTGATAAGGTTTGCCACATGGATTCTTGCAAAGCTTTTTGCAACGACAGCCTTGATGCCGAGATAAAGCGGAACGAGTGCTGCGTGTTCACGAGAAGAGCCCTGGCCATAGTTTGAACCGCCAACAATTATGCCGCCACCCATTTTCTTTGCTCGCTCGGGAAATTCCTTATCGCAAACAGTGAAGCAGAATTCGCTGAGCTTTGGAACATTTGATCTATATGGTAGAATTTTTGTTCCTGCAGGCATAATATGGTCTGTTGTAATATTGTCGCCAACCTTTAGAATGAGGGTTGTGTCAAGGTCTGTTTCGGGAGCCTTGCCAACGGGGATAGGCTTAATATTTGGACCTCTTTCAACAACGATACTGTCTGCCTCCTCGGGTGAAGCAGGCATTTCAATGAGATTGTCGTTTATCTTGAAGTGTTCGGGTATTTTTATATTCAGGGCATCACCGCTATTTCTTGGGTCGGTCATATATCCTGCAATAGCAGATGCTGCCGCAGTTTCGGGAGAAACAAGGTAAACTCCTGCGTCTGCAGTGCCACTTCTTGCCTCAAAATTTCGGTTAAATGTGCGGAGCGAGATACCTGCAGATTTGGGTGAGAAGCCCATACCGATGCAAGGTCCGCAAGCACACTCAAGAATTCTTGCTCCCGCAGCGATAAGATCAGCAAGAGCACCGCATTCTGCCAGCATTGTATATACCTGTTTTGAGCCGGGAGAAATTGAAAGGCTGACATCGGGATGAACCGTCTTTCCCTTTAGCATTGCGGCAACCGTGAGCATATCAAGCATTGAAGAGTTTGTGCAGGAGCCTATGCAAACTTGATCTATCTTCATGCCTTCAAGAGAAGCAACCGTCTTTACATTATCCGGGCTGTGTGGGCAAGCCGCAAGAGGCTCGAGTGAAGAAAGGTTGATAGTGTATTCCGCATCGTAAACAGCATCATCATCCGGTGAAAGCTCAACAAAATCATTTTCACGCTCTTCTGCGCGAAGGAATGCTTTTGTCACCTCATCTGAGGGGAAAAGTGAGCTTGTGGCGCCAAGCTCAGCGCCCATGTTTGTTATGGTTGCCCTTTGCGGAACAGAAAGTGTTTTAACTCCTTCGCCGCAGTATTCAACAACAGAGCCAACGCCGCCCTTAACCCCAAGCTTGCGCAGTACTTCAAGAATGATGTCCTTTGCGCCTACATAAGGGGGGAGAGCACCCGTCAGATTTATCTTGATTATCTTAGGCATTGTTATGTAATACGCACCGCCGCCCATAGCGACAGCAACATCAAGGCCTCCTGCTCCCATGCCAAGCATACCGATACCGCCGGCTGTTGGCGTGTGGCTGTCTGAGCCTATAAGGGTTTTTCCGGGAATTGCAAATCTTTCAAGATGTACCTGATGGCAAATGCCGTTTCCGGGACGTGAAAATCTGATGCCGTGTTTTTTTGTAACTGTTTGAATATATCTGTGGTCATCGGCGTTTTCAAAGCCTGCCTGCAGAGTGTTGTGATCTATATATGCAACAGATAGCTCTGTTTTAACTCTTTCTGTGCCCATAGCCTCAAATTGAAGATAGGCCATAGTGCCTGTTGCATCCTGTGTCAGTGTTTGGTCGATGCGAAGGGCAATTTCATTGCCTGCCTTCATCTCGCCCGAAACCAGATGGTTTTTGATAATCTTTTGTGCTATTGTGTATCCCATAATAAAACTCCAAATTAGTTATTTTCTATAGCACCAAGGGTGCTCTTCATTGCGTTTTCAACATGAAGATAGGTAAGTCTTTCGGCTTCCTTTGCGTCTGAGCGCAAAATTGCCTCAAGAATTTCTCTGTGCTCTTTTACAGAAGCTTGTATTCTGCCGTTTTCCGAAAGAGAAAGCTTGCGATATGACTTTATACTTCTGTGCAGGTCTGTGAGAATCCGGCAAAGCATACGGCTGCCGCTTTTTTTGAAAATTTCACTGTGGAAGGCGGTGTCAAGCTCCTTTATATGCTCTGCATCGTTTTTGCGTATATAAAACTCCGAAAGCTCAACGGTGTCGGAAAGAGATTTTTTATCATCTTCCGTCATTTTTTCTGCCGCCATTGCAGATGCCAGCCCTTCAAGGCGCATTCTTATTCGATAGATATCAACAAGATCGTCTCCGCTGACGCCTATCACAACAGCTCCCTTGTTTGGGGAAAGCTTAATGAGCCCATCCTCGTCAAGCCTGTGCAGTGCGGCTCTTATCGGTGTTCTGCTAACGCCAAGCTTTTCGGAGAGACCAAGCTCTGTCAGAGGAGCACCCTCCTTCAGCTCTCCGCTGAGTATGGCGTCCTCAAGGGCTTTATAAACCCTTGACTCAAGCGATCCTGCTCCTGCGCTTATCACCATTGCTTGATCCTCACTTTATAAATCTTCCGGGTGCCAGCTGCTCGATGATCTCTTCAAGCTCTTCATCGCCCATAATGGTTGTTCTGCCGTCAACATACATAGCGTCTATCTTTGCTTTCATATCTATAACAAACTGGTCCTGCTTTGTAACCGCATTTTCGGAAGAAAGGCCAAAGTGGTTGTTGACCCAATAAGCGATGCCTGCAAGCCCCGATGTGTTTGAAATTGACACCTCAGCAGGGCGGTTCAGAATTTTCTCTGTATCAAAGATGTTATATATTTCAGCATCCTTCATAAGACCGTCTGCGTGAATACCTGCTCTTGTAACATTGAAATTGTTACCTACAAAGGGAGTCATGGGCGGAATATCATAGCCAAGCTCCTTTTCAAAATAGCGAGCGATCTCTGTTATAACTGTTGGATCCATACCGTCAAAGGTTCCTCGCATAGAGGCATATTCAATAACCATTGCTTCAAGCGGAATATTGCCTGTTCTTTCGCCTATTCCGAGAAGGGAACAGTTTACGCCGGAAGCACCGTAAAGCCAAGCAGATGTTGCATTGGAAACGCCTTTATAGAAATCGTTGTGCCCATGCCACTCAAGCATCTCGTGTGGAACATGGGAGAAGTGGTGAAGACCGTAAACAATGCCCGGAACGCTTCGCGGAAGGGCGACACCGGGATAAGAAACACCGTATCCCATGGTGTCGCACATTCTGATCTTAACAGGAATTCCCGCTTCTCTTGAAAGCTCCATAAGGGCGTTTACAAAGGGAACAACAAAGCCATAAAAATCTGCTCTTGTTATGTCCTCAAGGTGACAGCGAGGTCTGATGCCTGCATCGAAGGCCTGTTTCACAACGCCAAGGTAATGATAAAGCGCCTGTGCGCGAGTCATGCCCAGCTTTTTAAAGATATGATAATCCGAGCATGAAACAAGAATACCCGTCTCCTTAATTCCGATCTCCTTTACAAGCTGAAAATCCTCTTTCTTGGCTCTTATCCATGTGGTGATCTCGGGAAATTCATATCCCAGATCCATACACCTTGCAACAGCCTCTCTATCCTTTTTGGTATAGACAAAGAATTCGCTTTGGCGAATAAGCCCCTTGGGGCCGCCAAGACGCGCCAGCATTTTATAGATGTCTGATATCTGCTCCGGAGTGTAGGGAGCTCTTGACTGCTGACCGTCACGGAAGGTGGTGTCTGTTATCCAGATATCCTTTGGCATATTTATAGGAACATGGCGGTGGTTAAATGCCACCTTTGGAATGTCTGTGTAGGGGTAAATATCTCTATACAGATTAGGATCCGGTACATCCTGCAGAGAATACTGATATTGAGATTGCTCCAAAAGATTGGAAGCACAATTCTTAGCGATCAAATTTGATAACCTCCTTTGATTGTATTCTTGTATACAATTGTGATATAGTGATATTATATCCCTTTTTTTATCAGTTGTCAAGGCCTTTATCTCAATATTTGCAACAAAAAACAAGGAAACTTGCAAAATAACTGTTTTTTGCTCGTCAGACAAAAAACAATTTGAACAAAAAACAGGAGCATCTTGCAAAACTTGGCTTCGCTTGTATCAAACTTTATTTGTATATGAATTTTTGTTGGTTTTTAGAAAAAATTATTAAATTGTGTAGACATTTTTAAAACAATATGCTATAATTTATATGTATGAATAATTATATTCGAAATTTGTTGGGAGAATGGCTTATGGTGGCTGAATTGCAGAGGGCGAGCATCTGGAAAAGAATTGCCGCTTGGATGTTTGATACTATACTTTTTGGCGTTATAGCTATCGGAATTGCATTCTTGCTTTCAGCAGTTCTTGGGTATGATGAATATAGCAAAGCTGTTTCCGAGGCATATGAAAAATATGAAAATCAATACAGCGTGTCCTTTGATATTGACGAAGATACTTACAATTCGTATTCTGAAGAAGAAAGAGCCAGATATAACAGCGCAAGAGAAGCTCTGCTTCTTGATGACGATGCTATTTATGCTTACAATATGACGGTTAATCTGAGCTTGATGATCGTTAGTATTTCTGTTCTTATTTCTGTTATGCTTTGGGAGTTTGTTATTCCCTTGATACTTGGAGAGGGCAGAACCCTTGGCAAAAAAATATTCGGGCTTTGCCTTGTTAGGGCAAACGGCGTTAGGATAAATCATCTTCAGATGCTGGTGAGAGCACTTCTCGGTAAATACACCGTTGAAATAATGATACCGCTTTATGCGGTTTTAATGCTTGTGCTTGGGTCGCTTAATTTGCTTGTGCTTTTGCTTGTGGCGATTTTGTTTATTGCACAGGTCATATGCGTTATAATAACCGAAACAAATTCTCCAATACACGATCTTCTTGCCGGAACAGTTGTTGTTGACGGCGTGGGCCAGATGATATTTAACTCGGAAGAAGAGATGCTTGAGTTTAAAAAGCAACAGCATGCAGAACAAATTGCTCGCAAACCATATTGATTTGCGGGTGTTAAATACAATTCAGGAAAGGTAAAACAATGAAAGTTGTATTGCAAAATCTCACAAAAATTTTCCCCAGCCGCGACAAAAAGGCAGGACAGGAAGTAATTGCAGTAAACGATCTCACATTTGAGATTCCGGATGGCAAGCTTATAGGTCTTCTTGGACCATCGGGATGCGGCAAAAGCACCACTCTTTATATGATTAGTGGTCTTCAAAAGCCAACAGGCGGCAAGATCTTTTTCGGTGAGGATGATGTAACAGATTTGTCAACCGAAAACAGAGGAATCGGTCTTGTATTCCAGAATTATGCGCTTTATCCCCATATGACAGTTATGCAGAATATTCTTTTCCCTCTGCAAAATCTGAAAGGAAAGGACAAGCTGTCAAAGGATGAAATGATAAAGCGTGCACATGAAGCGGCAAAGCTTGTTCAGATTGATGACCTTATGGGTCGCAAGCCAAGTGAGCTTTCGGGCGGTCAGCAGCAGAGAGTTGCTATTGCCAGAGCTCTTGTTAAAATGCCGAGAGTTCTTCTTCTTGATGAGCCTCTCAGTAATCTTGATGCACGCCTTCGTCTCCAAACCCGTGAGGAGATCCGCCGTATTCAAAAGGAAACAGGAATTACAACAGTTTTCGTAACCCACGACCAGGAAGAGGCTATGAGCATCTCGGATATGATCGTTGTTATGAAGGAGGGCGTGGTTCAGCAGATAGGCAAGCCTCAGGATGTTTATGATGATCCGGTTAATCTGTTTGTTGCAAAGTTCCTTGGCACTCCCCCGATAAATGTTATGAACGGCCGTGTTGAAGGTGGCAAGGTGTTTATTGGAGATGATGCGGTTCTCGGCATTTCGGATGTGGAGGATCAGGAGATTTATGTGGGCATTCGTCCCGAGGGCTTTGAGCTTGATCCTGACGGACCTCTTAACTGTCGCCTTTCAAATGTTGAGGTTATGGGCAGAGATGTGAGCATAGTTTCTGAAAATGATGCTGCAGTTAATGTTAAGATCCGTTCGATAATCAATGCAGATAACAAGATAGATGCTTCAAACCCCATAGTGAAATACTCTCTGAAGCCCCATAAGGTATTCATCTTTTCAAAGGAAACCGAAGAAAGAATCCGCTGTGAGGTGAAATAAAATGGTAGATAGCAAACATCAATGGAAGGCTTGGATATATTTGTCACCGGCTATTGTGCTGCTTTTGGTGTTTACTGTTTGGCCTATCATAAATACCGTGAGAATGGCTTTTATGGAGGGCTATAACGGTCTTGCGATTCTCGGAGGTGCTGATTTTGAATTTGGGATTGGAAATTTCCAGAAGGTTATCAGCTTTTCTTCATTTAAGACCAGCCTTTATAACACCATGCTACTATGCGTGCTGACGGTTCCGATTTCAACGTTTTTGGCTCTTCTTATAGCTGTTGCCCTTAATTCTATCAAGTTTTTGCAAAAGGGACTTCAAACTATATTCTTTTTGCCTTATGTAACTAACTCAATTGCAATCGGCATGGTTTTTGCCGCTATGTTTAATATAGTTGGAAATATGGGTACGGATGGAAATGATATCATTATCACGGCAGGTATCATAAACAATGTACTGCAGTTTTTCGGCGCAGAGCCTATCAACTGGATAAATGCAGGATCTACATATGCTGCGAATATAACCGTTATGGTGGTATATATCGTTTGGAACTCACTTCCGTTTAAGATACTTGTTCTTCTCGGAGGCCTTCAAAGCATAAACAAGCAGTATTATGATGCCGCAAAGATTGACAGTGCTCCAAGATCAAGGGTTTTCACTCGCATAACCGTGCCGCTTCTTTCTCCAATGCTTGCTTATGTTATAATAACCGGCTTTATAGGCGGTTTTAAGGAATATTCAAGCATTGTCGGTATCTTTGGCGATGATATGGGCCCTGCTGGTGCCCCCGGCAGGCTTAACACAATGGTCGGCTATATCTATGATGCACTGCCAAAGATGAATTACGGTCAGGCAAGTGCTGCGGCACTTATCCTGTTTGCCATTATTCTTGTTGTAACCATGATAAATCTTCAGGTCAGCAAGAAGAAAGTCCATTACTGAGAGGTGCATTATGTCAAAAAATTTAAATTCGGTTATGCATGAAAAGGATATGCAGAGCGTTGCAGTGCGCTACAATGTTTTTAAGATACTGTTTAAGGCTCTTGTGTATTTGTTCCTTATCATAATGGCAATCATAGTTCTCTTTCCATTTTACTGGATGATTATTTCATCTTTGAAAACGCTCGAAGAATATCGACTCAGCGTTCCAACCTTCTGGCCACAGAAGATAATGCCCGGCAACTATGCAGAGGCGTTTACAACAGCAAGTCTTGGTAGACTTTTCCTTAACACCGCATTTGTTGGCGTTGTTTCAACACTTCTTTCCCTTGTTATCACGGTTCTTTCTGCATTTGCTTTTGCAAGGCTTGAATTCAAGGGCAAGGAAACAATGTTTGGAGCTTTGCTTGCAACGATGATGATTCCCGGTGAGCTTTTCACCATCACAAACTATGCAACCATCAATCAGCTTGATTGGATGCATACATATAAGGTTCTTATAATTCCTTTCCTTGTAAGCGTATTTTATATCTATCTTCTGCGCCAAAACTTTTTGCAGATACCAAATGAGCTTTATCTGGCAGCTAAGGTTGATGGCACAAAGGATTTGAAATATCTTTGGAAGGTTATGATACCTTTGTCTCTTCCAACTCTTATTTCAATAACGATTCTTAAAATGATGGGTGCTTGGAACTCGTATGTTTGGCCTAATCTCGTTGCAAATGATGAGGCTCATCGCCTCATAACAAACGGTCTTCGCAATGCGTTTACAGATGCAACGGGAGACACCAACTTCCCGGTTCAAATGGCGGCGGTTGCCATTG
>JAZUQN010000003.1:0-4371 GCA_045605745.1 Eubacteriales bacterium | reverse complement strand
GTGATAAAGGCAATCCCTATGCTCAGAGAAGAGGTTGGAGACAGAGCAATTATGCGTTCTCTTCATTTCTTTGAAGAAAATAAGCGTGTTGATGCTATAAAATCGGCACTTATCAAGGGCGATATTGATGCGTTCTTTGACGGTGTTATTTCCTCAGGACGCTCAAGCTTCTGCTATCTGCAAAATGTGTTCACTGTTAAAAATGTAAGCGAACAAGGCATTTCTCTTGCACTTTGCCTTGCAGATAAATTTCTTAAAGGCAAAAAGGCGGCTTTCCGTGTTCACGGAGGTGGCTTTGCAGGAACTATTCAGGCGTTTGTTCCATCGAATATTTCTATGGAGTTTAAGGAATATATGGACGCTGCTCTTGGCAACGGTTCTTGCCTGGTGCTTCGCATTCGTCCATATGGAGCAGTAAAGGTTATATGAAAAAGAAGAAAAAACAAAGTTCTGCATTGACCGGCTCTGTCAATTCTGAGGAGAAAAAGAAGCCAAACATAAAAATGCTTCTCCTTTTGGTGTTTAACACCGCTGTGGTGTTTGGATTTTACCGTTTTATGCTAAGCTATCCACATTTTGAGATAGTGCTTGGCTCTTATATGACCATACTTGCTGCCCTTTCTATATCCTACGTGGTTTACAACCGAGGTTTTTCGAGAAATGGCATCACCGTGGATATGCTTCCCGACAGCATGACAAATGAAGAAAAGGTTGAATTCATTGAGGATGCCGCAAGGCGCAAAAAAAGCTCTAAATGGATGCTTGCTTTTATTTTCCCCTTTGTGTTCACCTTTGGCTTAGATGCCATTTCTTGGCTTATCACAGACAATATCTTGTCTTTTTTGAAGGTTTAAAATGAATTCTGTTTATACATTATATTCAGGCTCAAGCGGAAACTCAGTATATTTTAATCTCTGCGGCCACGAATTTCTTATAGATGCCGGCAAAAGTGCAAGAACTCTTTGCGCCAGTCTTTCAGAGATAGGCGCAGATATTTCTCGCATTGAAGCAATTTTTGTTACACACGAGCATACCGATCACATCGGAGCTCTTGAAGTGCTGACAAAAAAACATCACATTCCGGTTCATGTGGCAAGCAGAAGTGCTATCAAGCTAAAAAATTTAGGCTCCGGTGGACTTAACGGCTGTCTTGTTGAGCATCCTCCCATTTATGAAGAATCACTTGGAGATGTCAGGATAAGCTCTTTTGTAACTCCACATGATAGTATGGCAAGCGTCGGCTATAGAATTGAATTTATAGAAGAGGACAATGGCGAAAAACACTGCCATGCCATTGGTCTTGCAACAGATATCGGTCATATTGATGAAAGCATAAGACATGGACTTATGGGCTGCCGTGATGTTATACTTGAATCAAATCACGATGTTGATATGCTTATGTGCGGACCATATCCCGAGGTGCTTAAAATGAGGATACTCTCCGCCAGAGGTCATCTATCAAACAGCGACTGTGCCGCTTTTGCCGCAGAGCTTTGCGAAAAGGGTACAAAAAATATACTTTTGGCACATCTTAGCGAGGAGAACAATGATCCTGAGCTGGCTCTCTCTGAGACGCTTTCTTCTGTTGCAGACAGCAGCATACATATTGCCGTTGCAAGCAGAGACCTGCCTGTGAGATTGATATAAAAATGATTAATATAAAGTTTATAACTGTTGGCAATCTGAAAGAAGAATATCTTAGAAGCGCGGAGGCTGAATACACAAAACGCCTTGGAGCTTTTTGCAGATTTCAAAATATTCAGCTTAAAGAAGTGAAGCTTTCTGAAAACCCTTCAAAAATCGAAATAGAAAATGCACTTCTTGCCGAGGGAAAGGCAATTATGGGCGCTATGCCGCAAAAGGCGTATAAAATCGCTATGTGTGTTGAGGGGAAGCAGATTCCATCAGAGGGTTTGGCTGCGCTTCTTGAAAAAGCGTCCTCACAGCATAGTGAAATATGCTTTGTTATAGGCTCATCCCATGGGCTTCACGACAGCGTAAAAAACGCCTGCAACTATAGACTTTCGGTTTCTATGCTCACATTTCCTCATCAGCTTATGAGGGTCATATTGCTTGAGGCTGTATATCGGGCGTTTAATATTATAAAAGGTACAAAATATCACAAGTGAGATATTTTGCCATCTTTGAAAGGAGGCAGAAATGCATAGTTTATCAGGCATATTAAAGCGTGCTTTAGGGCTGATTTTGTTTTTTGTCCTTTGCTTTGGCGCTGTGCTTTATGGAATCGGTAAATTTGATTTCGTTTTTATAAACCGCAATCTGCCCATTTCCGGCCGTGGCAATGAGGAAATGGATATTCCTCAAATATCCGAAGAGGATAAGGCGCTTGAGGATCATGTGGGACAGCTTGGCGTTGGAGAAAACATCTCCGACATAACACTTCCAGAAAAAAATGAAGATGCCGACAACGAAACAAACAGCGGCGAGAAGGACAGTGTCTCCACACCACAGAATAAAGATGTCTATATGCCCTATGAAGATGCTATAGCAGAGGGATATTTTATTGATGGTGATTCTCTTGGTGACATCAGCCAATTTTTTATGGCAGAAATGCTTTTTCAAAACAAGCTGACTAAAGACCAGATAAAGGGAAAGAAAAATGTCATATTGGATTCGCCAAAGGTCTATGAGGATGGCGGCGAGCAGTTTTACGCAACAAGCGTAGGTGAAGATTACCGCTTTTCTGTTGAAATTTATATGGGATACATACTTATAAATGATAAAAGCACTGTTGAGGTGTTTACAACAGAGGGAAAATCTCTTGGCTCTTTTGGTCATTCAGAGCTGAATTTGGTTTATATGCGTGATGAATTCGGCAGACCGCTTTTCAGCGATTTTGAGGACAAGCTGTTCTATCTTGATGAAAACGGAAGAATTATATATTCTGATTATGACGATTCAGCCTTTAGCAAGGGGCTTTATTTCAGCTATTCTGATGGCTTTGGCGAAAGCGACAATGGGATATTGATCTCAGCTGTAAAAAAAACAGTTTCCTTTCACGATGAGCTTGACACATCGGATTACTATTTGCTAAGCTCTGTTGACCCCGAGCTGGCTTATTCGATATACCTGCTACATCCCTCATATGCAGAAAAGGTTGCAAGATATAACCCCAGATTTAGATTGGCTCTTGAAGATGCCAAGGCGAAAATTAAAGAGGAAAAACGCCTTGAGGAAGAAAAAAACAACGAGCTTTTAACATCGGACACAGAAAGTCCGAAGGAGCCTGACGAAACAGCGCCACAATCGGACACCGAAGGCATAACCGAAAAAATTTCAACACTTTTAACAGAAGCACTGTCTCCTGAAAGTAGCACCATCGAATCTACAGATTCTGAAAGCCCTAAAGAAAGCACTTTGGAGTCTGAAACGGAGAACGGCACTGATCTAAACCAAACAGAAGAGATCACGAATGAAATAGAGACGGAGGGCACTGCCCCGGACACAATTGTATTTGATCCTAACATCTTGGTTATAGACCGTGAGCTTGAGCTTTTGCGCTACGGCTTTGATGCCGAGGGCTCCTCTGATGTTATCGACCATAAATATGCCAAGGCATATGGCTTCAGTGAGGGCAGAGCTGCCGTGGTTGATGATAACGGCATCCTGCGGTTTGTAAATGAGAACTTCCGTGTGGTGATTGACGGAGTTGGAACAAGAATGGTCACCTCCAGTCGCTATATCACCACCGAATATGCAGAGCCTCTTTACAGAAATTCGGAAAACTCAAAAGGATATCTGTATTTTGATAATGGACTTGTGAGAGTTCGCCAGCTCCAGAGAGATTATACATACAGAAATCTTATATATTCGGATAGCGACGTGCTTCTCTATAAGGATGGCACTGAGTTTAAGATTCCCCACGGCTACACCTTGATTTCTTATTCTGACGGAGTTCTCCTTTTAAAAGGGCAGAATAACAAATTCGGATATTATCACAAAAACGGATACTGGATAGCCCAGCCTATATATACAGAGCTTAGACCCTTTTCCGAAGGACTTGGAGTCATCGGTTTCAGAGGTGGCAAAAAAGGCGTTATCGATACAAAGGGCAATATTGTTGTTCCCTTTGCCTATGAATATATAACTGCACTAACCGATGGCGTGATGGCAATGTATAGCTATGACGGCGGTTGGCGTGTACTTTTAAAAATGGCTAAATAAGAGAGACTGATAAATGAAAAAATTAGAGCTAAAGGGTTTTTCTCTTGGAAAGGAAGCTATACCTCACGGTCTTGTGCTGGCTCCCATGGCCGGCGCAACCGACTATGCATTCAGAGAGGTTTGCAGAGAATACGGAGCCCAGCTTGTGGTCAGCGAAATGGTTTCTGCAAAGGCCCTCTGCTATGA
>JAZUQN010000002.1:0-3164 GCA_045605745.1 Eubacteriales bacterium | reverse complement strand
GTCTATGATCAAGGATTGATCACGAACGTTCTGCCTACATAATACGATCCCTGCAGGAGCATACGCTCCTGCCGGGGCAAACCATAACATTAGGGAGGGGCTTATGAGAAGTAAAAAATCGACGATTATACTACTCGTTTCTTTTTTCATAGGTCTGTCCGTGTTGTTATACCCATCTATTAGTAGCTATTGGAATTCCAAGACACAAAGTGAGGCCATTGTTGACTACGAGTCTATGTTGTCGAAGTACAAGCCGGATGATTATTCCGCCATTTTTGCGGAAGCGGATGCCTATAACATACAGTTGGCACAGCTGAATGAGCCACTTGTGGAACACAACCGCTTGCCTGATTATAACAGCATTCTGGATGTTGGTGGCACCGGTATGATGGGATACATCACAGTGCCAAAGATCGGTCAGGAATTGCCTGTTTATCACGGAACATCGGATGGTGTGCTGAGCGTTGCGGTGGGTCACCTACAAGGAACCAGTCTGCCGGTGGGCGGCGAGAGTACACATTGTGTGGTTTCTGCGCATCGGGGCCTGCCCACAGCGGTTTTGTTTACCCATCTGGATAGGATGGAGATTGGCGATATATTTTACTTTACGATTCTTGACCGAACAATTACGTACGAGGTAGATCAAATACGTATTGTTGAACCTGATGACGCAAGCTTGCTTCAAATAAAGGACGGAAAGGATTACTGCACGCTTCTAACCTGTACGCCTTACGGAATCAATACACAACGTCTTTTGGTACGGGGACATCAGATAGACGCATCGCAGACACGAAACCTATATGTTGCCAATGAGGCATATCGCATCGAACCGTTGGTTGTTATGCCGATTGTTGCACTTCCGATCATTTTTGTACTGCTGATTTATGTTATGTTTGCACCTGTAAAGAAAGAAACCTTGGGAGAAGAGAGTTTATGAGAAAACAGATTACAATTTTAATAGGCTTGGTTGCTTTATGTACGGCGATGTTATGTCCGCTATCTGTACAAGCAGCAACTCCCTTGGATCCCGCGGCAGATACAAGCTTGACACTACACTACCAAAAAGAGGAACAGGCATTTTCTGGCCTTCAAATCAGTATCTACCGAGTTGCCGAAGCCTTCCCAGACGGTACATTTGAACTGATAGAGCCGTTTTCCTCCTACCCGATCAACATTCACGATATCACTGTGCAGGAGCAGTGGAAACACACCGCTGTTACAATAAACGCATATATTGTTGCCAATCAGCTTATGCCCTATCGGGAGGCAACGACAAACGATACCGGAACGGCAGTTTTTGAGCATTTGGAGACAGGCTTATATCTTGTCAGTGAGGTGGTCGCAGAAAACAACAGTGGAACCTATGTATTTGACCAATTCATGGTTTACCTTCCTACCCCTCAACCGGATGGCTCTTTTGACTATGATGTTGAAGCAAAGCCCAAGTGTGTGAATTATGTTCCCAAAACCGAATACAGAGTCACAAAGCTTTGGCAGGATGCAGGCAACCAGGATGATCGCACTGAGGAGATTACAGTAGACATTTACAAAGACGGTGAATTGTGGGAAACACAGATTCTGGGTGCAAGTAACAATTGGTCTTATGTTTGGTATATATCTGATGAAGAACAAAGTAATTGGGCGGTGGTAGAACGGTCTGTTCCGGAAGAATATAAAGTAACTGTACAGAAAAACGGTGGAACCTTCTCAATTATTAACACACATAAATCCAATCAGGGAATTCCGGACAATCCGCAGACCGGAGATACCTCCAATATAACGCTGTATATTATGCTGATGTGCATATCCGGCATTATGCTGATTGTTCTTGGTATATACAACAGGAGGCATAAAGCGTTATGAAAAAAGGAAAATTCCCAATCGTTCTTGTTTTGGGTATCTGCCTGGTGGTCATTAGTTTTGCTCTGATTGTTGGCATTCAGATTCGCAAGCATATCGGCGCTAATGAAAGTCGAAAAGTGGTGACGAGAATGAGCGAATTATTACCTGAAAGGACAGCAGGTGTGCCTGAGATATCCTCAAATCCTAACATGCCGGTTTTGGAGATCAATTACGTAGACTATGTGGCACTGATAGAGATTCCATCATTAAATCTTTCGTTGCCGGTAGCAGATGCGTGGAATAGTCAAAAACTTTATAATTCACCTGCTCGATTTTACGGCAGCTGCTATGATCACTCGTTAGTGATTGGCGGTGCGGACAGCTCTCATCAATTTTCATTCTGCGACAAAATCGACAACGGAACCGTTATCATCGTAACGGATATGACAGGAACACAGTTTTCCTATACTGTTAGTCGGGTCGACCGAGCCAAAAGTGCCGAGAGCAACTGGCTTATTTGCAGGGATTATGATTTAACACTCTTTTGCCGTGACGCCCTTTCTATGGAGTATGTTGCGGTGAGGTGTAGTTTTATGTATGGCTAATTCTTCCTTTTTTCAAAAGATTCATAACACGATATTACACAGCACGTCCGGCATTACTGCCGGACGTGCATTTTCGTCATAAAATTTTTTCAATATTTTTTCAAGAGTGCGATAAAACAGTGCATTTCTGCTATGAAACGAGCAAAAAACATAACGATTCGTGAACGAAATCGACTCGAATCGTCCCCAAACGGCTATAATCCCCAATAAGCTACCTTTTACCGATTTGTCAAGAGGAAAAATTTAGGATAAAATTATGGTGCAACTGAATATTGTTTCCGGGATTTAATCGTTGTTTTACAGAATGAGAATCCCCGCTGATCAGGTCTATCGTACCGGAACCGGATCACCGGCACTCGGCGCAGCTTTAGCAAAGGACTCTATATTAGTGTCTTTTGCACCTCTTGAATGCAGGGGGATACGCTCGGCAAGTCGGAGACGAGGTCGGAGAGCCATGATTAGCAGGGCATAATTTCCTGCGTCAAAATAGAATCAGCAAGAAACAAGAGCAGATGTACCCCCCTTATTTGCTCAGATGCGAAATGAAACGAACATTATGTGTGATTTTTTGTATGGGGAAAGCTTTTTATTCCTCCAAAAACGGCATCAGATATTCGCCGAAGAGGTTCCCAAGCTTGATCTGACTCATGGAGTCATAGTGGGCCAGGTCAGGGGCGTCTGCCGGTTCGGCGGAGCAAGTCAGTCCTTCGGCGTTGG
>JAZUQN010000001.1:0-3881 GCA_045605745.1 Eubacteriales bacterium | reverse complement strand
CCCTTTTGCCGCCCGAAAGACAAAAGGAGCTTTTCCACAGATATGTTCTCGGTCTTTATGATCTTAATGAAAGATTGCTAAAAAAATACCCCTACCTTCTTCTTGAAGGCTGCAGCGGCGGCGGAGGTCGCTTTGATCCCGGAATGCTGTATTATGTTCCACAGGTTTGGGCAAGCGACGACAGTGATGCCATTGAAAGAATACGCATTCAATACGGAACCTCCTTTGTATATCCCGCTTCCTCTATAAGCGCCCATGTTTCAGCCGCTCCAAATCATCAAACATCCCGCTTCACATCGTTTGAAACCAGGGGAAATATAGCTTTAGCAGGAGCTTTTGGTTATGAGCTTGACCTCAATAAGCTTACCGAAGAGGAAAAATGTCTTGTAAGAAAACAGGTTGAAAATTATCACAAATATTATGATGTAATTCAGAACGGCGATCAATATCGCATAATAAGCCCATTTGAAAATGATAATTACTCCGCATGGGAATATGTCTCACAGGATAAGCGCGAGGTGCTTTTCACATTTGCGGTTATGCGCGGTTTCTTTGCAACGTCGGTTCAAATAAAGCTTCCGGGACTTGATCCTGATCTGATCTATGTAGATCAGGCAACAGGAAATGAATATAGCGGAAGCGCACTTATGTATGGCGGTCTTAATATGACTAACACATATGAATGTAAGAGCCAATTCTGCCGACCGGACGGATTTAGTGAAGTTATACATTTAGTTGCAAAATAAGATGAAAAAGCTGAGCTTGAAATTCAGATCATTACAGAATTTCAAGCTCAGCCTTTATTTTCTGTTGTCAAAAGCAAAAAATTATGATAAAATATAGAGGATAGGAGATGGATCATGAAAAAACTTATTTTTATATTGATATTATTATCTGCAATATTACCCTCTTGCTCGTCACAAGCTCCCGATGCCCCTATAATAACCGATAACTTTCCTGAAACAGAAGGAGAAAATTTCGAAACGATCACAGCAAACGCCGAAGAAACAGAAGTGAACAATGTGCCACTCGAAAAAACAGCAAGCGACATACTTTCTTCTATGACGCTGGAGGAAAAGGTTGGTCAGCTGTTTCTTGCAAGGAATCCAAAAACAAAAGAAGAAGGCCTCAACATGATAAACAAATATCATGTTGGCGGAATTATCTTTTTTGGCAGGGATTTTAAAAATTCAAATCCGGACGAATTTCGCACAATGATTGAGGATTATAATAGATCTTCAAAAATTTCTTTACTCACAGCCGTTGACGAAGAAGGTGGCACGGTTTGCAGAGCAAGCCTTTATAAATCTTTTAGAAACGAAAAATTCAGATCGCCTGCCGAGCTTTATGCTTCCGGAGGTCTAAAGAAAATCAAAGAAGATGCAGCTGAGAAATCCGAATTTTTGCTCAATCTCGGTCTTAATTTCAATTTGGCTCCGGTGGCCGATATTTCAACAAATGAAGATGACTTCATTTTTGAAAGAAGCCTTGGCAAAGGCCGTGAGGAAACCGCAAAATATGTAAGCGAAACCATAAAGGTTATGAACAAAAAGAATATTCTTTCTGCTCTAAAGCACTTCCCCGGCTATGGAAACAATAAAGACACGCACACCGGCATAGCTTATGACGAAAGAAGCTATGAAAGCATCGCCAAAAATGATCTCATTCCCTTTGAATCCGGAATTAAAGCAGGCGCCCCGGTTGTTATGGTATCACATAACATAGTCAAATCTATTGATCCAGAAATGCCCGCCTCCATATCAGAAAAAGTTACAGGCATTTTAAGAAACAGGCTCTCGTTTGACGGTGTTATAATGACAGATGACCTTTCTATGGATGCAATTAAAGATTTCACCGAAAGCGGAGAAGCCGCTGTTTTGGCAATTCTCGCCGGCTGTGACCTTCTTTGTTGTTCAGATGTTGAAACTCAGTATAATGCCGTGATGTCTGCAATTATAAAGGGGAGAATAACCGAAGAAAGAATTGAATGCTCTACACTTCGCATTATTAATTTAAAGCTAAAATACGGCATATTTGAGTGACATCATCTTAAATTTTCATATAGCACCCCTTTGCATTTTTGCATATATTGACATAGGAGGTGATTATATGAACACAATTTGCGGCTGCAAATATAATTGCACGCTGTTTGCTTTTATAGGAAGTCTTATAATTGGCATAATTTCTGCTTTTCTTAGAATAACCGCTGTTATAACTATTCCCGTAACTTTTCTTTGGGCACTTTTTGGAATCTCGGTGGCTTATCTTGCAATTTCCCTAATATCTTCGGTATTCATAGGTAGATGCACAGAGTGTACCGGCAGAAACCTCAGTGTTGTGCTCGCATCAGCACTTGGAACAGTGTTGTTTTCTGCAATTCTCCTCTTGTTCGACATTCCTGCAACCGGAGTTATCGGCGCAATTATCACCGGACTTTTGCTTTTTACCTTCTCCCTAACTCTTACAAGCAGTGCCTGCCTTGCAAAATGCATTGCCTGCTCTGAAGATTAAATTAACAAACAAAAAGTCTGAGCCTTGGGGTACGACCCTAAGGCTCAGACTTTTTGTTTGTTACGGTATTCTTTTATAAACGAAGCTTCTTCCCTTGCGCACCTTGCTTTTTTCTATAAAACCAAGCTGACACAACATTTTAAGTGCAGCATACGCCCCATAAGATCTGAGCTTCATAAGCTTCATATATTCGCTTGCATTAAATTCTTCATTAAGCTCGTCCGGCAGAAAAACCAAATAATCCTCTGCTCCGCAAAAAACGATTTCGTCAATAAGTTTTATTGGCATTCGCTCATATCTTTTTGAATGGGATTTTCCGTTTTTGCCATATCGGCTCAAAAAACGATACTCCTCTTCTTCAAGCAGTAAAAAAACGATTTTCAGACACTTGTTATCAAGATGCTCGCTTACAAATTGCCAGTCTCTCATAACATCTATAGGCATCGCTTTTTTACTCGATTTCCTCCTTGATACAATTTCGCCACTTTCCCTATCCAGCCAAACGCACCATTTTATATGCGGCAACGGTCTTACAATTGTCACCGATAAGTCTGTCTCATTAAGATAGTATGAAAGCTTATCCCTCATAGGAAAAAAACTGCCTGTCTGTATCTCAATTATTTCATTCTCTCTGAAAATATCTGCTATATATGGCCCGATCTTCTTTTCGTGTCTTGATTCATCTGACTCAAAAAACTTTTTCAGTATACGATGTAATCTTTTTTCTTTATAAGTTCCAATACTTTCTCCCAAGTTACGCTCTGATAAAAGCTCTTCTCTTACTAACAATTCAAATTTAAGCTTTTCTGATGCCGTCATGTTGCTATACCTGCAAACTGATTACTGTAAAGATTAGCATATTCTCCGCCATGCAAAAGAAGCTCCTCGTGGCTTCCGCTCTCGGCAATAACTCCGTCCCTGAGAACAACTATTACATCAGCATCTCTGATGGTTGAAAGCCTGTGGGCAATAATAAGTGATGTTCTGTTTTTCATGAGATTGACCATAGCCTGCTGAATATGCATTTCTGTTCTTGTGTCAACAGATGAGGTTGCTTCATCAAGTATCAAAATCTTAGGATCTGCAAGCACGGCTCGCGAAATAGCAAGAAGCTGTCTCTGTCCTTGAGAAAGATTGGAGCCTGCCTCTGTCAGCTCTGTTTCGTATCCATCGGGCAAACGGTCGATAAATCTATCGGCGTTTGAGGTGTGAGCAGCGCGCCTTATCTCCTCTTCTCCGGCTTCTGTGTTACCATATTTTATATTGGTTTTGATGGTGTCGCAGAATAAAACTGTATCCTGCAAAACTATTGCAATTGCATCTCGTAGTGTCTTTTTGGGGATGTCTGTTATGTTCACGCCGTCAACCGT